>PMOU01000148.1 GCA_003161205.1 Actinomycetota bacterium
AGCTGGTTGACCAGCGTGGACGTCTCCGCCGTTATCCGCGGAATGGCGAGCGCCAGGAACAGCGCCAGGACGCCGATCAGGCCCAGCAGCGTGATCACCACGCCCAGCCAGCGCGGCACCCGGTGCCGGGTCAGCCAGCTCACGACGGGGTCCAGGCCCGCCGCGATGAACAGCGCCATGCCAACCAGGATGAGGATGCCGCCCGCCTTGATCAGCAGCTCGATAATCCCGACGGTGATGGCCACACCCGCCGTGGCGGTCATCCCGATGAAGAACGGTGACCGCCGGTTCATCGGCCGCCCTGGGCGCCCGAGGCCGCCTGTTTCCTCGGCCATCCGCTCGGCCTGCTGCACCGCTTCCCGGATCGGGGGGTCAGCTGCCGCGTTCGCCTCGGCCTCGACGGGTTCCACGCGGTTCTCAACGACAGTCCCGGCCTGGCCGCTGCGGTCCGCCGGCGTCCTGCCTCCTGGCCTATCAGATGCGTTATCTGCCATGACGATTTCGTGCTCTCCAGCCCTCGCGCCGCGCCCTCTCCGGGACAGGCCGATCAAGCAAATCCAAGCCTGGTAATTCGGGTCCCCTGCCGGCTTGCGAGTACCCGGGAAACCGGCTGCTAATCTCCCGGACGTACTGCGGTTTAGGAGAAGGCGCTCCTACCGCCCGGCGACCCGCTCCCCCGCGGCCAGGCCCAGCTGAGCGGCCAGCCAGGGCGCGGTGACGCTGCCCGGATCGCGTGCGACGTCCCGCGGTGTGCCCTGGGCGACGATACGGCCCCCGTCGGGCCCTCCCCCGGGTCCCATGTCGATGAGGTAGTCGGCCGTGGCGAGCAGGTCGAGATCATGGTCGATGACGATGATGGTGGCTCCGGCATCGAGCAGGCGGTCGAAGACGCCGACGAGCGTGCCCACGTCGAGCGGGTGCAGTCCCGTCGAGGGCTCGTCGAAGACGTAGAGCACGCCGCGCTGGCTGCTGCGCAGGCGCGACGCGATCCGCAGCCGCTGGGCCTCGCCGCCGGACAGGGACGGCGTGGGCTCGCCCAGCCGCAGGTAGCCCAGGCCCACCTCGTCGACGGGCCGCAGCGCCGCGGCGATCGGTCCCTGCTCCGCGAACCGGCCCAGCGCGTCGTGCACGGTCAGGCCGAGAACATCAGCGATGGTGAAGCCATCGACGCGGACGTCCAGGGTCGCGTCGTTGAACCGGGCGCCGTGACAGGTCGGGCACTCGACGTTGATGTCTGGCAGGTACTGCACGTCGAGGTCGATGTCGCCGAGGCCCCGGCAAGTCGGGCACTGGCCCTCGCGGGTGTTGAAGGAGAAATGACCGGGCTTCCACTTCCGCCGCCGGGCGGCGGGCGAGTCGGCGTACAGGCGCCGGATGGGGTCGAAAGCCCCGGAGTAGGTGGCCGGCGTCGATCGCGCGTTCTGCCCGATGGGTGAGGCGTCGATCTGGACGACCTGATGGATGTCGCCCAGATCGAGGGCGCGGACATGGCGGGGCAGCGGCGCTTCGCTCAGCAGCGCTTGGGCGGCGGGGACCAGGCTGTCCAGGATCAGGGCGGTCTTCCCGGCGCCAGATGGCCCGGCCAGCGCGGTGAGGCGATGCAGGGGGAAGGCGGCGGTGACCCCGTGCAGGTTGTACAGGTCACCGACCTCGATCGTGATCTGGCTGCCGGGGTCGGCCGGTGCGGTATGGGCCCGTTGCACGGTGGCTGTGCCCGCCAGGAACGGGCCGATGATCGAGCGCGGGTCGGCGGTCAGCTCGTCCGGGGTGCCCTCGGCGATAATGGTCCCGCCGTGCGCCCCGGCGGCCGGTCCGAGCTCGATGATCCAGTCCGCGGCGGTGATGAGCTCCCGTTCGTGTTCCACGACGACGACGGAATTGCCGTTCGCGGCCAGGGCGGCGATCGTCTGGCGCAGACCCTCGACATTGCTCGGGTGCAGCCCCACGGACGGCTCGTCGAGCACGTAGAGCATGCCGGTCGTGCTGGCGCGCACCGTGGAGGTCAGCTCGATGCGCTGCCGCTCCCCCGCCGACAGGGTCGCGCCGGCCCGGTCCAGCTGCAGATAACCGAGCCCGACGTCCAGCAGCGGCGCAAGCCCGCTGTCCAGCTCGCCGATCAGGCCCGCGGTGAGGGGAGCGAGCTCGTGCGGCAGGCCGCCGGGCAGGCCGGCCGCGAACGACCTGAGCTCGTCCAGTCTGAGCGCGCTGATCTCGGCGAGGTTCCGGCCGCCCAGCAGCGATCGCAGCGCCTCGGGGCGCAGCCTGGTTCCGTGGCAGACCGAGCACGTGCGGACGATAAGAAAACGCCGCACCTGAGCCCGGGTGCGCTCGTTGTCGCTGGCTTGGGCCCGTTCGACGGTGGAAACGGCGTTCTCGTAGTGCACGTTCAGCTGGACCGTCCGCCCTGAGCGGCCCGAGGGAAAGGAAACCCGCTGCTCGGCCTGCTCGCCATGCAGCACGATGTCGCGTTCTCGCGGGGTGAGCGACCGGTACGGGACGTCCGTCCTGACCCCGAGCTCCGCGGCGGCGTAGCGGTAGAGCCGCCGGGAGCCCAGGTTCCACGGCAGGACCGCGCCGTCATCGATGCTCTTGTCCGGGTCGGGGACGAGAGTATCGACGTCGACCTCAGTCCGCACTCCCAGGCCGTTGCAGGCCGGGCACGCGCCGTAGGAGTTGAAGGAGAAGGACTCAGCACTGGGCGCCTCGAAGTGCACGCCGCACACCGGGCACGCGATCTCCATATCCTGCGTCGCGATCGAGGGCTCGACGCGGTGGCCGTTCGGGCACAGATGCGAGCCCATCCGCGACATCATCAGGCGCAGGATGTTGAGGACCTCGGTCATGGTCCCGACCGTGCTGCGCGGGCCGGGCACCGGCGGGCGCTGGCGCAGCGCCAGCGCGGGCGGCAGGTGGTCGATCCGGTCCACGGCCGGACGCTGGGCCTGGGTCAGCCGCCGGCGGCTGTAGGTACTCAGGGCCTCCAGGAAGCGGTGCATCCCCTCGGCGTAGAGGGTGCCGATGGCCAGCGAGGTCTTCCCGGATCCGGACACGCCGACGACGGCGACGATCCGCCACAGCGGAACGTCCACGTCCACGTCCCGCAGGTTGTTGTGCCGCGCGCCGCGTACCTGAATGACGCGGGGCAGGCTGCTGGGGACGGGCAGCGCCGCCGCGGGATCAGGGCCCATCGTTCCATTAGAACGTCGGCCTGCCGGGCGGCGGGCACCGGGGCGGCTGGACCGTCAGCATAGCGTCGAGTGCCCGGGCCTCAGCGGCCTACCGAGTGCACGGAGTCGGCCTCGATGGTCAGCAGGATCCGGGTCTCGGGCCGGCCGCTGAAGTTCGGGTACGGGGTGCCGAGATACTTGTGCGAGATCTCATCGATGCTCTCGGCGGCCCCGTCGGCCGTCGTCGCGATCACGCGGCCCCGCAGCGCGTAATAGCGCCTGGTGTTGTCGGGATCGATGATGTTCACTGCCACCCGGGGCTCGCGGGCGATGTTCCTGACCTTCTGCGTCCATTCGGGGCTATTGATCACGATGTGGTGGCCGTCTGTGGTCACCCAGCCCTGTATGGACCAGCGGCGCGATTAGCCGACTGTCGTCCCCTTCAGCAGGCTCGACGGCACCGGCTGATTGTTCTTCAGGTCGTTGAAGAGCTGCAGGGCCTCGGAACGATCCCACAGCACCGCATCGCCCGCGTTCGTCTCGTAGTTGGCGTCGGCGATCGGGACCGTGCCGGTCTGCGGGTCACGCAGCGCCAGCGCCACCTTGATCAGCTGGTACAGCTTCGTACCCTGGTCAACCGAGAGCGAGTCCGCGGACGCGGAGCCGAACGGCAGGGCGACGAACGGGTTGAGGTACACGCCGGGGCTCGTGGCCTTGTCGAGCAGGGCCTTGAGGAACGCCCGCTGGTCCTCTATCCGCTGCAGATCCTCGTCGGCGAACGAATGACGGTCCCGGACGAAAGCCAGCGCCTGAGCGCCGTCCAGGTTATGGCAACCCGCGGGGATATTGGCGCCGGAGTCGTAGTCGTGCAGCGCCTTCGGCAGGCACATCGTCACCCCGCCAACCTGGTTCACCACGCTGACCAGCCCGCCGAACCCGATCCCCATGTAGTTGTTGATCCGCAGCCCGGTGGCGCTCTCCACGGTCTTGATAAGCAGTGACGGCCCGCCGAATCCCAGTGCCGCATTGATCTTGTTGTCGCCGTAACCGGGGATATCCACGTAGGAGTCGCGCGGGATGCTGATCAGCACCGGACTGCCGCTGCCGAGGTGCAGCAGCATCAGGGAGTCCGAGTTCTCGGTCCCGGTGACGTCGCCGACGTGGTAGGCGCTTATCTGCTGCTGGGTAAGCCCCTGCCGGCTGTCCGAACCGGCGATCAGCCAGTTCTGCCCCGCGGACTGGCCGGAAAAGGCCGGAAGCGTGACGGAACGGTTCAGCTTGGAGTCCAGGTAGAAATACGATCCGGCCACGGCCACGACGAGAACCACGACGACCAAACCGACGATCAGGAAGATCCGCCGCCCGTGGCGGCCCGGCTGGCCCCAGAATCTCCGTCTGCGGCCTGCTCCCCCACCCGACCCTGGACGTCCCGTGGCGGGCCGTCCTGGGGCGGGCCGACCCGGAGGCGGCTGCTCGGGCCATGCGGAGTGCCCGCTGCCTGCGGCAGCGGGCGGCCGGCCTGTCCCTGGCTGTCCAGGTTCTGGCCGGTACCAGTCCTCTGGCCAATCACTCATGATCCGGCACCCTCATGCGCCTGCCCGTCTGGTCGTCATTACCTTAGGCCAGATGACGCACCACTCGGACCAGCCGCNNCGCTGTTACCGCGCCGAGCCCGTCCCGGCGAGTGCTGCCGCCGGCGCGTCGGCACGCAGGCCGTCCATGACGAGGTCGACCATCCGGCGAGCACGTTCTTGCCAGTCGTCGCTGGCGTCCATGCGCAAAAGAAAGCCCATGAGGAGCAGCACGTCGTCGGGGTCAAGGCCAGGCCGGATGCTGCCGACTTCCTCGCCAGCCCGCAGCAGCATGGCGATGGCGCGGATGATCGGCCCGCAGGTCTCGCCCGCCAGGCCGTCGCTGGTGGTGGGGTGCAAGACATCCGCGGCGCCGTGCCTGATCCTGCCGTAGTACGCGAGGCGGTCGAACCAGAGCCGCAGCGCGTCCAGCGGCGGGTGCTCCTTGAGCAGCACGGCCGCGGAGTCCACGAGTTGCTGGACATTGTGCCGGTAGACCGCCAGGACGAGCGTTTCGCGGGTCGGGAAGTATTGATAAAGAGTCCCGGGTCCCACGCCGGCCCGCTTCGCGATCGAGTTAAGCGAGACGTCACTGGAAGCCGCCAGTGCGCCGCGCGCGACCTCGAGAATGTGGTCGCGGTTCTCATGCCAGTCCGCGTCCAAGGCCTCGTACGGCGGCCCGGTCACCTCGTGTTGCCGCTGCTGGATCACGACGCCTCCTCCCCGTGCACAATGGCGTCCCTGTGGTGAAGCTAAGAGTTTTCCGGTGACGCTTTGATGTGCCGGATGACTCTGAGTGACAGTAGAACACGCCTGGCCCCTGACCAGGAAACACCAAGCACTCTTTAATTTTGGCGCGCCGGCCTCTGCCTTCCCCCTATCCTCGCCCGGGCGCCGCGGCAGGTCACGCAGGTGCCGCATGGGAGTCAGCAGGAACGTGAGGCCGGACGCGGCGATCAGGGCAGTGAGTATCCATAGCGCATCCCTGATCCCCAGCGCGGTGGCGAGGACTCCGGCGAGCAGCGCGCCGACGGGCATCATCGCGAACCCGACGGCCCTGGTCGCCGACGTGACTCGGCCGAGTATGCCCGGCGAGACGTAGGTCTGCATGAAGCTGTCGACGATCACGTTCGCGATGACGATGACGCAGCCGGAGCACATCATCGCGACGGCGGCGAACGCGAGCCGCGGTCCGGAGTCCGCGAGCGGGAGCAGCAGCGCGAAGCACTGGCCGCCCGGGATGGCGATGAGCACGGCCCGCGCGGTGCCGAACCGCCGTCCCAGCGGGCGGGCGACAAGTGCGCCGAGGACGCCGCCCACGCCGAGGCTGGCCATGACGAGGCCGGCCGCGGCCGAGGACAGCCCGACGGTACGGACCAGGAAGACGACGAGGAGGGCGTCGACACCGGTGAGGGCCAGGTTGCCGAACGACGAGAACGCCGTCATCGCGCGCAGGTAGGGATCCCGCCAGGCGAAGCGAAGACCGTCGAGCACGCCCCCGGAGGCGAGGGCACCCGATCGGCGGTCCCGCGGCGGCTGCATGGCGGTCAGGCAGCAGAACGAGACGGCGAAGCTCACCGCGTCGGCCAGCAGGCCGGTCACGGGGCCGGCCGCCTGGGCGAGCAGCCCGCCGAGCCCCGGCCCGCCGATCTGGGCGACCTCGCGGCTGCCCAGCAGCTTGGCGTTCCCCTCGGTAAGGTCCGCCTCGTCGACTACCCCTGGGAGCAGGACCTGGTAGGCGCTGTTGAAGAACACTGCCGCCGCGCCGGCGATCAGCGTGACCGCGATGAGTTGCGCCACGGTCAGCACCCCGCACCAGGCGGCGACAGGGACGCTCGCGTAGACCGCCACCGAGATCGCATCACTGACCAGCATGACGGGCCGGGGCGGTAGCCGGTCGACCCACGCTCCGGCGGGAATGCCGATGATGACCCAGGGCAGCCAGACCATCGCGGTCAGCAGCGTGACGATGAACGTGCTGGTGTGCAGGGTGTCGATGGCGATCAGCGGAATGACAACGAGGGTGACGGAATTGCCGACCTCGCTGATGCTCTCCCCGGTCCAGAACAGGCGGAAATTCCGCTGCCGCAACAGCCCGCCCCGTCGGCCGGTCATCGCCCCCGCGACGGGTCCTTCACCCGGTCAGGCTAGCAGTCCAGGCAGCACCGAAGTCATGGCGAGATCGTATTTACGCGTCCCGCTTGCGGAACAGGTAGGCGCCTACAGCCACCAGGGCGGCGGCCCACAGCGCCGTCACGCCGAGCTGGGGCCAGGCCGACCACAGGTGCGGGTTGATGTTGTTGTCGCCGAGGGTGACCGAGACCACCTGGTTCGCGGCGTCCGGCAGGAACCGCATGATGTCCCAGCGCCAGGTGTTCGGCAGCGCCTGCTCCAGGACCGGGATGATGAACAGCGCGGCGATCGCGATCGCGATCGTGCCGGCGGTGTGCCGCACGATCGCGCCGATGCCGAACGCGAGGATGGCGACCAGCGTGACGAACAGCGCGCAGCCGATGATCGCGAGCAGCACGGTGGACGGGTGGATCACGTCGGTGCCGGAGAATACCAGCTTGCATCCGGGTGGCACCCCGCCGGGGCCACCACTATTCCCACTGTTCGGCGGGCAGTTAATATTCGCGTTCTGCGGGATCCTGACCGTGTGGAACAGTGAGGCGCTCACCCCGCTGGAGGACAGCAGCGCCTGGCCGACGAAGAACGCGATGAACGAGGTCACGAGCGAGACGACGAGGGTCAGTGACGTGAGCACGATCGCCTTCGCGGCGTAGACCGTGCCGCGCCGGGGCTCCGCGGTCAGCGAGGTTCGTATCATCCCGGTGGAGTACTCGGAGGTGATCGCCAGTGCGGCAATGACCGCGATGATCAGCTGTCCGATCTCGAAGAACGCGATCAGCGAGGTCTGGGTGGCGTCGAACCCGGCCTTATTGGCCAGGTTGTGGCTGAAGTTAGCCTCGGCGCCTCCTGTGATCGCCGCGCCGACGCCAATGGAGACGACTAGCAGCGCCGCCAGGGTCCAGTAGGTGGACCGGACCGAGCGGATCTTGGTGAACTCCGAGCGCAGCGTGCCGCCGAGGCCGGCCCGCCCGGAGACGGTCGGCAGCGCGTTAAGGATGGGCTGGGCCTGCGTCGTGACCGCCATCTCAGACCACCCCTCCGCTGACCGGGACGGGTTGTTCCTGGCCGGCCCGGTACTCCACGCTGTCGGCGGTCAGCTCCATGAAGGCCGCCTCCAGGGAGGCACGGACCACGGTCAACTCGTGCAGCCGCACGCCGTGGTCGAAGGCGAGATCACCGATCTGGGCCGCGGTGAGCCCGTGCACGGTCAGCGAGCCGTCCGCCTCGGTGGTAGCCGTCGGCCTGACCGCGGCGGTACCTGCCGTGGTGGCCTCGGGGACCGTCTCCGACACCGCCTTGGACAGCAGGTCGAGCTGCGGGGTGCGTACCCGGACGGTCTGGCCGGAGCTGCGCGCGATGAACTCCTCCATGGTGCAGTCGGCGAGCAAGCTGCCGCGGCCGATCACGATCAGGTGATCGGCGGTGTTCTCCATCTCCGACATCAGGTGGCTAGAGACGAAGACCGTGCGGCCCTTCTGCCGCCAGCGCCTTCATCAGGTTCCTGATCCACAAGATGCCCTCGGGGTCGAGCCCGTTGACCGGCTCGTCGAACATGAGCACCTTGGGATCGCCGAGCAAGGTCCCGGCGATGCCCAGGCGCTGGCTCATGCCGAGGGAGAACCCCTTGGACCGCTTCTTCGCCACTTCGGAGAGACCGACCAGCTCGAGGACCTCGCCGACGCGGCGCTTCGGCAGATTGTTGGTCTGCGCCAGGCAGAGCAGGTGGTTGTAGGCGGACCGGCCGCCGTGCACCGCCTTCGCGTCCAGCAGCGCGCCAACCTCGCGCATCGGGTATGCCATGTCGTGGTAGTCGCGGCCGTCCACCGTGACGAGGCCGGCGTCCGGGTAGTCAAGCCCGAGGATGCACCGCATCGTGGTGGTCTTGCCGGCGCCGTTCGGGCCCAGGAAGCCGGTGACCTTGCCCGCCTCAATGCCGAATGTCAGCCCGTCGACGGCGGTTTTCTCGCCGTACCGTTTCGTGAGGCCCTGCACCTCAATCATGAAAGTGGTCCTCTCCCGTTAGCATGCGGCCCATTGTGCCGGTGCGCCGAGTTCCACCGCGTCACCCTCGGTGATGATTCCGACGTCACCCTGCAGGGGGATACCACGGCCCGTTCGGCATATGGCGGTATGGTTGAAAGGTGAACAGTTACGGACAAGAGGTCATGATGCCCCGCTCGCGGGGCCGCTGACGCGTCCGGACGTTTCGTTCCGGGGCCCTGATACGGGGCCTCGATGTGTTTGTGCGCTCGGAGCCCCTTGACTCAAAGGAGGCTGCGATGAGCACGCCGCACACCTACATCACCACCCAGGTCACCGAGGAGAACTGGTTCTTCCGGCTATCCCGTTACGCCGCACCGCTGCGATCGGCGATCACCTCGGGCCGGCTGCGCATCGAGCCCGCCGGGCGGCGGAACGAGGTGCTGGCGTTCATCGACAGCGGGCTCGAGGATTTCTCGGTGTCCCGGCCCGCGTCGCGGGCCGGGGGCTGGGGCATCCCGGTGCCCGGTGAGCCGGACCAGCCGACGCGGGGGTGCGCCTGGAGGCGGTGCTCCGCACGCTGCTCGACGCGTGCCAGGCCCTGGGCCGGGAACTGAGCCCGTTCCTGCCCGACGCCGCGGCCCGCATCGCGGCCCAGTGCACGGCAGACGAGGACGGCCGGTTGCCGGGCCCGTCGCCGTTGTTCCGGCGGCTAGCGGCGCCGGCCGGGCTCCATGCCGGTGACCCGCAGCAGGAGCAGCAGCACGAACGCGCCGATGATCGACCCGATGATGCCCACGGTGTGGAAGCTGTGGATGCTCACGCTGTGGTACTCGATCAGGTTCTGCAGGAAACCGCCGATGAAGGAGCCGACGATACCGAGCACGATGGTGCCGAGTATCCCGAGGTGGTCGCGGCCGGGTAGAAGTAGCCGGGCGACCAGCCCGGCGATCAGCCCGATGATGACTAGCACGATGATGAAGGTAACCATGCCGGTATTGTTTCCAGCCCACGCGTTTTATGCGTTGCCGGGCCAACAAATGCGGATCGTGATGGCCGCGTTATCCGTCGGCAAGCTCGCGTTCTAGCGGGGTGCGGAAACGCGGGGTGACCCGGCCGGAGCCGATCCAGGCGCGGAGCCGCTGCGCCTCGGCGGCGATCGCCGCGGCGGCCTCGGCTCCGGGGTCCTCGAGCAGCCGGACCACGAGCTCGCCGTCCTTGCGCTGGGCCCAGCCGCCGACGATCCTGCCGTCCCACCAGGCCGTGGGCCCGATGTTGCCGGAGCGGTCGAACAGCGCCGGGGCGTGCCCGCCGACGTACCAGTCCCGGTCCCGCCAGCCCATCGCGGTGGGGTCGAGGGCGGGCAGCAGGGCCGGCCACGGTTCGACGGCCGCCTGCTCGTCCAGG
>PMOU01000432.1 GCA_003161205.1 Actinomycetota bacterium
GTGTTTCTCGGCGCCCTTGTCCTGGGCGCCCTGCGGATGCGGCGGCGACCCGGCAAGCGCTCGGCCCGGTAATCCCCGGCCATTCGCGTCGGCCGGGCCCTCCGTCGGCCCGCAAGACCCTGAACGCGCAGGCTCTGGCCGGGGCCCGGAGGCTAACACCAGGCCCGTTCGGTATCAATAAGATTTTTCCGGAACGGCGGTGGCGCGTGCCCCCGGCCAGATCCTCAGCCCCTGCGCCCTCAACCCTGCCGGGCCGCGACCGCGGCCACCAGCGCGGTTCGCATCGCCTCCACCGGGGCGGCATAGCCGGTCATCAGCTCGACCTGCTCGACCGCCTGGTACAGCAGCACGGTCAGGCCGCTGACCACCGGGCAGCCGGCGGCCCGGGCTGACCCGGCGAAGGAGGTCGGCCACGGCGCGTACACCACGTCGAGCACCATGGTGCCCGGGTGCCAGCGGGTAACACTCAGCGGATCGGCGGCGCCGCCAGGCAGCGTGGAGATGACCAGGTCGGCGGCGGGCAGCGGCTTAGTGAACAGGCCGTCGGAGATCACCGGCCGCATTCCGAGTCGCTCGGCGGTCTCGCGCAGCTCGCCGGTCCGGGCCAGGTTGCGCACCAGGACCACCGGTGACCGGTGGCCCAGCTCGCGCACCGCGGCGAGGGCACTTTGCGCCGTGCCGCCGGCGCCGAGAATGACCGCCTGCTCGACCCGGGCCAGCCCGGCCTCCCGCANNGCCGAGACCATTCCGGTCACGTCGGTGTTCTCCGCCCGCCTGCCCCCGGTCGCCGGGAACACCATGGTGTTCGCGGCCCCGACCGCCTCGGCCAGCGGCGATACCTCGTCGGCGATCGTCAGGGCGACCCGCTTGAGCGGCATCGTCAGCGACAGGCCCGCCCACTCCGGTCCCATGCTGTCCACCAGGCGCGGCAGCTCCGGCTCGTCGCACTCGATCTCGTCGTAGTGCCAGGCCTGCAGGTCAAGCGCCTGATAGGCCGCTTCGTGCAGGACGGGGGAGAGCGAATGCTTGATCGGGGACCCAAGCACGGCCGCCCGCCGTACCGCCTGGTCGACCGCGGTGGTGGTAACGTCCACGTTCATTTTGCCTATCGTGAGGTCGGCCCAGGGCGTCTTTACCCTGGGCAGTGCATGTCTTGAAGCTTGCCGTCATGGAGCGGCGGGTGGCGCCAGCGGGCCTCGGCGCGGCGGCCCGCAAGGGAGCAGGTTACATCCATCGGTCTGAGCCTTAATACCCGCGGGAGCGGTCGACGAGGTTCACCAGGGGCTGCCCGTCGAGGTACCGCCGGAGGTTGTCGGCGAACAGCCGCTTGACGGGTTCATCGCCGCCCGGATCGCCCAGGCCCGAGATGTGCGGTGTCAGCACGACCTGCGGGAACTCCACGAGCTCACGCCTGTGCGCAGACGGCGACGAAATCGCTGGCCGCCGCCAGCTCGGCCACCTTGTCGGCGGGCAGCAGCAGGTCGGCGCCTTCGGCGTCCCGCTGCACCGCCATCCCGTCAGCCCGACACGTCGAAGGCCGCGATCACCTTGGCCGGCCGCACCCGCACGATCAGCTCGTCGGGCACCGCGTTGCGCTGGCCGTACTCGGCCGCGCGATCGTGCCCCATGTACCGGGCCGCGATCGCGGTGGCGGTCCGGAGCAGCTCCGCCGGGTCCTGCGACAGCTCGGCCTCGCCCTGGACCTGGACGAACGCGTACGGCGGCTCCTCCAGGTCTACGCACAGGCTGACCCGGGGGTCGCGGGCCAGCGAGCGCCCCTTGGCGGTGTCCTGGCCGGTATTGAAGACGATGCTGTCGTCTTCGACGATGAACCAGATCGGCGCGACCAGCGGGCGGCCGCTGGCGGCCAGGTAGCTCAGCTTGCCGGTTCGCGTGCCGTGCTGCAGGAAGTCCCGGACCTCGGGATCGTTAAGAGAGGCCATTTCGGAAGCCGAACACCCGCCGTTCCCGCCGCAAGGCCGAGGCCACGACCCGGTCGCGCCACGGCGTGCTGATCGCCGCCCGGTAAGCAGGCTCCGCCAGGACCTCCGGCCCCGCCAGCTCGTGCACGGACAAGTACTCGGGCGCCGGCCCGTCCATCCCGTGCACCAGGCGGAACCTCCTGATGCGCCGCCACCCGGGCACCTGGAGCAGCATCGGGATGTGCTCGTCGGTGTACCAGGCCTGCAGGTCGTCCTCGGCCCCCGCGGGTACCGACAGGGCCACCGCCAGCAGCACCGGGGCGGGCTCGGCAGGAGCCGCACCGTCCGAGCTGAGCTGCTCGTAGACCCGCCGGTCCAGGGTGGCCAGGCCGGCCCCGACGGCCTTGTCGTGCTCGCTCGCGGTCTCCCCGAGGGCCTTGTACTCCGGGCTCTCCAGGACGTCCGGGCTGTCCAGGTCGTACAGGACGAGCCAGGACGGTTTGGCGTCGTCCAGCGCGCCGTACCGGTAACCGCTGGCAAAGCCGGGCACGGCCAGCCGGCGCGGGCCGTGCTCGTGGTCGTACCAGTCGTGAAACTCCGCCTCGGGCACGGTCCCCGGATCGGTGTAGACGTAAAAGAGCCCGTGAGCCATCTCGAGCGACCTCCCGGCTAGGCGACAAAACGATCGTATGCCAAGGGCCCCGCGACGCCAGCGCGGCGTCACGGGGCCCGTAAAGCGAGAGGACACAGACGCCTGTCAGTCGACCGGCGCGGCCATCGGGTTGATCCCGGCCAGGTCCGAGCGCTTGACCCGGATCGCGACCACGGTGATGATCAGCGCGAGCAGCGCGATCCCGGCGGAGACCTCATATCCCTTGGCGAAGCCGACCGACAGCGCGTGGTCGGTCACCGCCTTGACCGCCGCGGCCTGCTGGGCCGCGGACAGGTGCGCCGATGCGTGCTTCGCCGCCGCGGCCGCCGCGGCGGTCTGCGACCGGATGCTGTTCGAGACCGCGCTCCACGCCACCGTGCCCAGGATCGCCAGCCCGATCGAGCCGCCGACCTGCTGGCCGGTGTTCAGCAGCGAGGAGGCCACGCCCGCGTCGCTGTCGGCCACCTTGGCCAGCGCGACCAGCGACAGCGGCACGAAGATCAGCCCCATCCCGAGCGCGGTCACCATCATCGGCCCCATCAGCCCGGAGACGTAGTGGCTGTGCTCGTTCAGCCGGGACAGCCAGAACAGCCCCCCGAAGGCGATCACGCTGCCGGCCAGCATCAGCGGCCGGGCGCCGATCCTGGATACCAGCTGCGACGCGATCCCGGACGCCACCATGATCGTCAGGACCATCGGCAGGTAGGCGATACCGGTCCGCAGCGGGCTGTACCCCCACACTTCCTGCACGAAGACGGTCAGGAAGAAGAACATCCCGAACAGCGCGGTCCCCACGCACAAGCTGATCAGGTACGCGCCCGTCCGGTCGCGGCTGCGCAGCACCCGCATGGGCACCAGCGCGTGCTTGCTCCGCACCTCGATGAACCCGAACGCGACCAGCAGCACGACCGAGGCCACCAGCGACACGATCACCTTGGTGTCACCCCAGTGCGAGACGCCGTTCTCACTCGTCGCGGCGTTGGACAGCCCGTAGACCAGCAGCCCGAGGCCCAGGCTCCCGGTAATGGCGCCGGGCAGGTCGAAGCTGCCGCGGCGCCGCTCGGACTCGGGCAGCACACGCGATGCGAGGAACGCCACCAGCAGGCCGATCGGCACGTTGACGAACAGCACCCAGCGCCAGTCGGCGTACTGCACCAGCAGCCCGCCCGCGATCAGGCCGACCGCCGCGCCGGAGACGCTCATCGCGGCGTACACGCCCATCGCGCGGTTGCGCGGCTTGCCCTCGGGGAACGTGACCGCGATCAGCGACAGGGCCGTGGGCGCGGCGAACGCGCCGCCGATGCCCTG
>PMOU01000159.1 GCA_003161205.1 Actinomycetota bacterium
TCGAACTCGCCGCGGTACTTGGCCCCGGCGACCATGGCGCCCAGGTCGAGCGCGATCAGCCGCTTGTTCCGCAGCGATTCGGGCACGTCACCGGCCACGATCCGCTGCGCGAGGCCCTCGACGACCGCGGTCTTGCCCACGCCGGGCNNCTGATCTCGGCGTCCCGGCCGATCACCGGGTCCAGCGCACCGTCCCTGGCCTGCTTGGTCAGGTCGATGCCGTACTTCTCCAGCGCCTGGTAGGTGTTCTCCGGGTCCTCGCTGGTGACCCGGGCGCTGCCGCGGATCTGGCCGAAGGCCTCGACTAGCGCGTCGGGCGTGGCGCCCTCGGCGGCCAGCACGGTCTTGGCGTCGCCGCCGTCGGTGGCCAGGCCGACCAGCAGGTGCTCGGTCGAAATGTACTCGTCGTCGAGCTGCTTGGCGCGGCTAGCCGCGGTGGAGATCACCTTGAGCAGCGGCCGCGACATCTCCGGCGCGCTCAGCGTGGCTCCGCGGGCCCGCGGCAGCCGGGCCAGTCGCTCTTCGGCCTGCTTGGCCACCAGCGCCGGGTCGGCGCCGACCGCCCGCAGCAGCGGACCGGTGGTACCGTCCGTCGCCTCCAGCAGGGCCAGGAGCAGGTGCAGCGACTCGACCTGGGGGCTGCCGTCCGCCGCGGCGCGCCGCACCGCGGCGGTCAGCGCCTCCTGGCTCTTGCGTGTCAGTTTGTCGTCCATTATTACGTATCTCCTCTGGGCTGGCCGGTCGTGCCGGTCGGCCCAGTCATCGGTTCCCAGGCCGCGACCCGGGCGCTACGCACCGGCACGAGGCCAGATCTGGTGTCGCTGCCGGTACGCCGGAGCTCGGCCAGCCGCGCCGCCACGGCGCGGGTGGACTCGAGCTCGACGCGCAGCTGCGCGATCTCGGCGTGCAGCTCAGCGACGAGCCTGCGCGCCTGATCGAGTTCCCTGAGCTGATCGAGGATCAGCTTGATGCCGGAGAGGTTGACGCCCTCTTCCTGGGACAGCCGCTGGATCTCCCGCAGCGCGAGGATGTCGCGCATGGAGTAGCGGCGGCCTCCGCCGGCGCTGCGTCGCGGCGATACGAGCCCTATTCTCTCGTAGCCGCGCAGCGTCTGCGGATGCATACCGGACAGCTGGGCCGCTACGGAGATGACGTAGACGGGCAGGTCGTCCGAATGCTCATAAGGGCTGCTCATGTCGTCTTCTCCTCTCAGGCCTCTTTCGCCCGCTCGAGGAGTTCCTCACGCGGGTCCGCGCCGGCCGTGGCCTCGCGCAGGTCCTCGATGGCGTTACGGGCCTTGCCGTTCAGGTCCCGCGGCACCATCACGTCCACGGTGACGAGCAGGTTGCCGTTGGTCCCGTCCTTGCGGCGCACACCCTTACCGCGGACCAGGAAGGTCCGGCTGTTCGGGGTGCCCGGCGGGATCCGTACGGTCACCGGGGCGCCGCGGAGCGAGGGCACCTTGACCTCCGCGCCCAGGGCCAGCTCGGCGAACGTCACCGGTACGGTCACCGTGAGGTTGGAGCCCGACCGGCCGAACACCGGGTGCGGCTTGACGTGCACGCGCACGTACAGGTCACCGGCCGGGCCGCCGCGCTCGCCGGGAGCGCCCTTGCCCGCGATCTTGATCCGCTGACCGTCCGCGACGCCGGCCGGGATGCGGGTCTGGATGGTGCGCGAGCTCATCGCGTGGCCGCTGCCCGAGCAGGTCGGGCACGGGTCGTCCACCACCATGCCGCGCCCCCGGCACTCATGGCACGGCTCGGTGATGCCGAACGAGCCCTGGTTCCTGCTTTCCTGCCCCGTTCCATGGCAGGAGGGGCACATCCGGGGGACCGTGCCGGCCTTGGCGCCGGTGCCATGGCAGGTCGGGCAGGGACCCTCGCCGGTCAGCCGCAGCGCGACGGTGGTCCCGTCGATCGCGTCGCCGAAGCTCAGCGTGGTCTCGGTCTCGACGTCGGACCCGCGCCGCGGCCGGTTGGCCGCGGTGGTGCGGGAATTGCCGCCGCCGAACACCCCGCCGAACAGGTCGCCGAGCCGGCCGCCCGCGTCCCCGGCGCCGCTGAAGATGTCGCCCAGGTCAAAGCCGAAGCCGCCCTGTCCCGGCCGCTGCCCCGTGGGCACCCGGAAGCCGCCGCCGAACGATCGCGCCTCGTCGTACTCCTTGCGCCGCTTTTCGTCGGACAGCACCGAGTACGCCTCGGAGATCTCCTTGAAGCGTTCCTCGGCCGAGGTGTCGCCCTTGTTCGCGTCCGGGTGGTACTTGCGGGCAAGCTTGCGGTACGCCGCCTTGATCTCGGCAGGCTTGGCGGTCTTGTTGACCCCCAGGGCCTTGTAGTAATCCTTCTCGAGGAAGTCCTTAGTGCTCAAGTTTTTTCTCGCTCCGTTGTCCCGCTCGCCGCCGGGGCGCTTTTAAGGCGCCACCTTCCCTCGTCGCTCGTTCCTCGCTCCTCAGTCCAGGCGGCGCCGCGCCCCTTTGGCTCGCGGGTTATGCGGCGCCGCCGCCCGTTTAGCTCGCTCATAAGTGACTCGCTGGGCTTTAGCTGCCTTCGTCGTCGTCCGTAGCGGACCAGTCGGGCTCGTTGCTGGTGCCGTCGGGGCCGGTCGCTGGTTCTGCGACGGCGACCCTGGCGGGCCGCAGGATCCTGTCGCCGACCTGGTAGCCGGGCTGCAGGATCTCGACGCACGTGTCTTCGGCGACATCGGACGAATAGGAACTGGTCAGTGCCTCGTGGATCTTCGGGTCGAACGGATCGCCCTTTTCCCCGTAGGTCACCAGGCCGAGCCGCGCCGTCGCTGCCTGCAGCGAGTCGGCAACCGACTTGAAACCTCCGGACAGCTCGCCGTGTTCCCGGGCCTGGTCGATGGCGTCGAGCACGGGCAGCAGCCCCGCGAGCGTGCCGGCTACGGCCTGCTCGCGGACGGCGGCCCGGTCCCGGTCGACCCGCTTGCGGTAGTTGGCGTACTCGGCCTGCAGACGCTGCAGGTCGGCGGTCCGCTCCGCGAGCTGGGCCTCGAAATCCGCGGCCTGCTTGCTATCGTGCGCCGCGGCCGGCTGTGTGCCGCCCGTGGCGGCCTCCTCTGAAACCACCTCTGGAACCTCTTCGGGGTGCTTCTGCGTTGTCTGAGCGTGCTGGTCTTCTTGCGATCCGGCGGACCTGGCGGATCGGGAGGGGCCCGTAGCCTCGGCGGTGCCAGCGGCTTCGGGCCCCTGGCCGGGCCGGCCGGCACCTGTGGTGCCGGCCGGCTTCGATGCCGCGTGCTTCCCCCGAACCTGACCGGTCACCGGGTCGATGCGCCGGCGGTCATGAATGACCGGTCCGGAGCTCGTCTCCTCGGATGCTGGCATCAGGCCGCTCCGCCCTCGC
>PMOU01000439.1 GCA_003161205.1 Actinomycetota bacterium
ATGGCGAGGCCGACGAACCAGGCGCGGCCTTCGACGGCTTCGCCCAGCAGCTCGCCGCGTTCCCTGACATCGCGATGGCCCCTCAGGAACTGATCGCCGAGGGCGACCAGGTGGTCGTTCGGTTCGTGGCCAGTGGGACGCACACCGGGTGGCATCCCCGAATGCCTCAGCCGACCGGCCGGCGCTTCGAAGTCGAGCAGATCTGGATCTTCACCCTCGACCGCGGCAAGGTCACCGACACCGTCGAGTGCGTCGAGGGCCTGCGCAAGCCGGATGCTGGTCACATCAGCGTGCTGGGGCTGAATCCGGGGCGCGACCGGGACGAGCTGCGCGAGCGTCTCGGCGTCCAGCTGCAGGNNGGCCAGCGGCAGCGGCTGTCCATCGCGCTAGCCCTGGTCGGCCGGCCGGAGGTGGTCGTGCTGGACGAGCTGACCACCGGGCTCGACCCGCAGGCGCGGCGCGACACCTGGGCGCTCATCGAGGGCGTCCGGGACCGCGGCACCACGATCGTGCTGGTCACCCACTTCATGGAGGAAGCCGAGCGGCTCTGCGACCGGATCGCGGTGATCGACGCGGGCCGGATCGTCGCGCTGGACACCCCGGCCGCCCTAACCTCGGGCGCCGGCGCCGGCCAGCGGATCATGTTCCGGCCGGACCGGCCGCTCGACGAGGCCGAGCTGCTCGCGCTGCCCGAGGTCCGCTCCGTGCAACGGCGCGCCGACCAGGTCACGGTGACCGGCACGGGCGCCATGCTCAACGCGGTCACCACGCTGCTGGCCCGGCGCGGCATCATGCCGCGCCAGCTGCGGGTCGACCAGGCCAGCCTGGAGGACGCGTTCGTTGCGCTGACCGGCCGGCATCACGACGAGAAAACCACCCACACCCAGGGGAGGATCGATGTCCGCTGACACCGCCGCGCTGCCCGCGGCTCCGCGCCCGCGCACGGCGGCCCTGCGCCGTCTTACCCTCACCGAGCTGACCCTGTTCATGCGCGAGCGGGTCAGCATCATCTGGGGAATCGGCTTCCCGCTGGTCCTGCTGATTATCTTCGGGAACATACCCGGGTTCCGTAAGCCGGTCAGCCCGGCCGCCCCCCGGGTGTCCATCCTGGACTCCTACGTGCCGATCCTGCTGGCGTTCGTGCTCGCGATGATCGCGCTCAACGTGCTGCCGCCGGTGCTGGCCGGATACCGAGAGAAGGGCGTGCTGCGCCGCCTGTCCGCCACCCCGGTGGGCGTGGTCCGAGTGCTGGCCGCGCAGCTCATCGTGGACGCCGGGATGACTGCGGTGACGATGATCGCCTTGCTGGTGGTGGCCAGGCTCGCGGTCAGCGTGGCGTTCCCACGCCAGCCGGCCGAGTTCGCGCTGGCCGTCGTGCTCGGCGCGCTCGCGCTGCTCAGCCTCGGGCTGCTGCTGGCGTCGGTGCTCCCGACGAGCCGGGGCGCCAACGCGGCGGGGGCGATCCTGTTCTTCCCGATGATGTTCTTCGCCGGGCTATGGCTGCCTATAGCGGCGATGCCGGCCGCGCTGCGCCACGTTAGCCACGCCACCCCGCTCGGCGCGGCGGTCCAGGCTATGACCGACGCCTGGCAAGGCCACTGGCATCCGCTGTACCTGCTGATTCTGGCCGGTTACGGGCTGGCGTTCGCGGTGGCGGCGGCCAGATTGTTCCGCTGGGAATAAAGCCGGATGGTGACCAAGGTGCCTCCATGCTTTAGAGGTCGTTCCAGCTCCCGTAACCGCGACGCCCTCGCCTATCCGGCCGCCATCGGCACGACCCGGGGAGCACTTGCCTGTGGCTCATGAATGGGCGGGGCCCGATATCTCGGACAGCGCACCGAGCAGGCGGGGGATGCTGCCCGCGCTGGCCAGACTCGTGGCCGGGCTGGCTTATGCTGCGATCAGCGTCTACTGGGGCGCCGGTGGCCGATGGCTGCTCAACACGGTAGGCATCTCGCTGAGCCAGCCGGGCCAGGCCGGGAACCTGGCGGCGCTGTTCGCGGCGTGGGGAGCGGCTGCGATCAAGGCTATCGCCGCACTCCTGCCGTTGCTCGCCATAGGGGTCTGGCCGCGAACCGCGAACGGTTCCCTGCGGAGGCTGGCCCGCGTGCTGGCGTGGATCGAGACGGCGATCCTGACCGGCTATGGCCTGATCATGACCGCGACCGGGCTGCTGGTCCAGGCCGGCGTGATCAAGCTGGCCGCCCATGCAGACCGGCTGGCCCTGAAATGGCACGCATACATCTGGGACCCCTGGTTCCTGATCTGGGGCATCTTTGTCTTCTTGGCGCTATGGCGGTCGCGGTCGGCTCGCCAAGACCACTTACCGCGCCGTGCCCTCGCGGATGGCGATCCGCTGTGCCTCGGGGTCGGTCAACGCGATCATGTCGGCCGGTAGCCGGGTGGTGACGGTTGATCGCTGAAGCCGGTTCTGATTGGATCCGTGGATGGAACCGGCCGGTACGGAGACAGCGGCGATAGTGGCCGCGGCGGCGGCACTGGTCGGTCGCGGGCTGAGCGAACCGGCAGACCTGGGCGGTAGCACCCGGTCCACGGTGTTGCGGGCGCGGACCGCGGACGGGGGCTCGGTGGTGATCAAGAAATATGCTGGCCCGGAGGGTGCCGGAGCTGCTTTCGTAGCCGAGGCCTCGGGGTTGGCCTTCGCCGGTTCCGGGCCGCGGCTGCTGGCCGCCGATTCCACGTTCCTGATGGTCGTCCTGGAGGATCTGGGTTCGCATCCGAGCCTGGCCGACCGGCTGCTCGGCGACAGCGCCGAGTCGGCCGACGGCGCGCTGCGGGAGTGGGCCTCGTGCTACGGGCGGTTGGCGGCCGTGACCGTGGGTCGGGAGGCGGAGCTGGATCGGCTGGCCGGGGAGTACGGGCACGGCCAGGACCGTGATCCGGAGGCGTCCGGGAATTGGCCGGTCCGGCACTCCGCTGCCTTCTCGCTGAAGCTGGCCGAGCTGGGGCTGAGCGTGCCGGCCGGCCTCGACGACGAAATCGCCGGGATCAGCAGGCTGTTGGCAGCGGATACCCATCGGGTGTTCTCGCCGGGCGACATCTGCCCGGACAACAACCTGCTGACTCCTGACGGTCTGCGGATGCTGGACTTCGAGGGGGCGTCGTTCCACTCCGTCTTCCATGATGCGGCCTATGCCAGGATGCCGTTTGCGACGTGCTGGTGTGTGTATGCGCTCCCTGACGGACTGGCCGTGCAGATCGAGGAGCTCTACCGTGCCGAAGTGGTCCGTGTCTTTCCGGACCTTGCCGACGACCGGATCTGGCGGCCGGGTATGCACGCGGCGGTGGCCTTGTGGACAGTCTGCATGTCGGCGGTCCTGCTGGCCCGGGTGATGGCTGAAGAACCGGCGGACAGGGAGCCGGGGGACGGGACAACAACAGCGGAAGCCGGCAGCGGGCCGCATGTTCGCCAGGTTCTGCGCTATCGCTGGCAGTCGTTGCTCGATCAGCTTGAGGCGAAGGGCGAACTGCCCGCGCTGGCGGCGGCTATGCGAGCCCTGCTTGAGGCCACGGCCGGGTGGCGTGCCGGGCACCTGCCGCTCTACCCGGCGTTCCGGGGCTGATGCGGCCGGCGGACTTCGTGGGCTGACGCAGTGTCATGCGGTGAGCGCGAGGCGCGTGCGGTAGTGGTGCCAGCGGGTCCGGGCCTGGTGGCGGCGTCGCCATTCGGACCAGTTCAGGTGTCGGGTCGTCAGAGTCCCTTCCGCTACTGGGAGATGGCTGGCGGCCGGCCGCCTTGACTCTCACCTTGGGGGAGTCTGCACACTCATCTTGCCGGGCCGGATCGGCCCGGCAACGAGGGAGTCAGCGTGGAAGAAATCAGCATCGGGGAGTTCGCACGACGGTCCCGCCTGTCGCTGAAGGCACTGCGCCTCTACGACGAACGCGGGGTGCTGGTGCCGTCGCGCGTCGATCGGGCGTCCGGCTATCGCTACTACGAAACAGCCCAGCTCGACCAGGCCCGCCTGGTCGTGATGCTGCGCCAGTTGCAGTTGCCGCTCGCGGCAATCAAGGAGCTGCTCGCGTGTGATCCGGCCGATGCGGCGACGCGCGTCGCCGAGCACTGGCGCGCCG
The DNA here is from genome assembly GCA_003161205.1 of Actinomycetota bacterium. Next base: position 4,096 of record PMOU01000439.1, read on the forward strand.
CCGAAGCGGCCCACGACGCGCGGCGCGAACTGGCCGACTACCTCGTCAGCCGGTTGAGCGGGAAGAGGTCCGTCATGTACGAAGTCGCGACGCGCGAGATACCCGAGCGGAGCCTGCTCTGTCTCAAGCGCAACGTCGCCGAGCAGGAGATGTGGGCGTTCGGCAAGGAGTTCATCGCGATCCTGCGCGAGCGCCCGCTCCCGAAGATCGAAGGACGAGAAGGTGCGGCGTTCTGCATCTGGTGGGGTCTGGTGAACGCCGACGGCGATGGCCCGATCGAATGGTGTGCGCCAGTCCCTGCCGCGCAGGCGGAATCTCTCGCGTCGCATTATCCCGAGCTGACGTTGCGAACCGAGCCGGCCCATCTGGAGGCGTTCGTCGCGCTACCGGATGCGGGGGACGAGGTGGCGCACTGGCAGCTCGCTGCCGGGTCGCTGGACGCGTGGGCGGAGGAGCCGAAGCAGGAGCACGAGGGTGATCGTCTTGCCCTCGCGCCCGCAGACCTCGGCCTGCGCATCACCTATCTCGCCAGCGCCCTGGGCACCGGGGAGCCCTACCGCGACATGGCCCTCCCGTTCGCCGTAGAGCGATGATCGAAGCCCACGGCCTGGTCAAGCGCTACGGCTCCACCGTGGCCGTCAACGACCTCTCCTTCTCCATCCGGCCCGGCCTGGTCACCGGCTTCCTCGGCCCGAACGGCGCTGGNNCTCGACGCCAAGGCGCTGCACGGTGGCCGCCGGGCCTTCGACCACCTGCTGTGCCTGGCCCAGAGCAACGGCATCCCCCGCAGCCGGGTGAACGAGGTGATCCGCCTCGTCGGTCTCGAGGACGTGGCCAGGCGCCGGGTGAAGGGCTTCTCGCTGGGCATGGGCCAGCGGCTGGGCATCGCCTCGGCGCTCCTGGGGGACCCGCCCGTGCTCATCTTCGACGAACCGNNCACCTGATGAGCGAGATGGCGCTGACCGCCGACCACCTGCTGGTGATCGGCAAGGGCCGGCTCATCGCCGATACCAGCGTGGAGGAGTTCGTGCGGTCCAGCTCTCAGCAGTCGGTACACGTCCGCAGCCCCCAGGCGGCCAAGCTGGCCGCCCGCTGCCGCGAGGCCGGCGCGGGAATTCAGACCGGGACCGCCCCCGAGAGCCCCGACGTCATCGAGATCACCGGGATGGACAGCGCCGAGGTGGGAAAGCTGGCCGCCGCCCATGGCATCGTCCTGTTCGAGCTCATCCCCGTCAAGGCCTCGCTAGAGGAGGCGTTCATGGAACTGACCCGAGAGAGCGTGGAGTTCCAGGCGGCCGCGGCGCCCCGATGACCGGCGTCACCATCGCCCCCACGGGCCCGGACCACCGGGCGACCTTCCGCGCGGCCACCTTCGGCGACGTGCTGCGCTCGGAGTGGACCAAGCTCCGTTCGGTCCGGTCGACCTTCTGGGCCCTGGCCGTGACCGTCGTGCTCGGCGTCGGCCTGGGGGCCGCCATCAGCGCGGCCAGCGCCCACGGCTACGCCAAGAGCAGCGTCTCCGCCAAGCTGAGCTGGGACCCGACCGCGCTCAGCCTGGATGGGATGGGCATCGCCACGCTGGCCATCGCCGTGCTCGGGGTGCTCTGCATCAGCTCCGAGTACTCCTCCGGGATGATCAGCACCAGCCTGATCGCCGTCCCGNNGGTGACCTTCGTCGTGGGCGAGGTCACCAGCTTCGTGGCGTTCTTCGTGGGCCAGGCCCTCATCAGCGGTCATGCCCCCCACGCGACGCTCGGCGATCCCGGCGTAGCCCGGGCGGTGGTGGGAGCGGGGCTGGCCCTGACCGCCCTGGCGGTGCTCAGCGTCGCCGCGGGCACCTTGCTCCGGCACCCGGCCGCCGCCATCGCCGCCATGGTGGGCGTCCTGTTCGTTCTGCCCGCGATCGCCCAGGCGCTGCCGGACTCGTGGCGGAACCCGGTCACCGAGTTCTGGCCGACCCAGGCCGGGGGCCAGCTCGCCACTGTCTACCACGCCGCCCACACCCTCCAGCCCTGGCCCGGCTTCGGCGTGATGTGCCTGTTCGTCGCCATCGTGTACGCCATCGCCTGGACGCTGCTGGACCGCCGGGACGCATGATGGCGGTCAGGGCGCGTCGCCGCACCACGGCAGCGCGAGCGGATCTTCTACTGGCGGACTGCAAATAGGTATGGGCCGGATTCGTCAGCTCACCGTAGCGGGAGGCGGTAGCGATCGTGCGGGACCAGCGCAACGCTGGCATCCAGACGCCCTGAGCCGCGGCGCCCGCCCATCCTGTGGTTCCAGCGCCACCTGCCCGGGACCATCCGATCGTCAGGCAGGGCGGCTCGGAGCGTACTTCTCGCCCCACCGGCGCAGGCTGCGCAGTACCGGTACGAGGGCCTTACCGGCCTCAGTCAGCAGGTAGTCAGAGCGCGGGGGATGCTCGCTGTACGGCTGGCGGGTGATCACGCCGCTGTCCTCGAGCTTGCGCAGCCGGGCGGCGAGCATTTCCCGGGGAGCGCCGGTGTTCCGCTGGATCGCGGTGAAGCGGCGTACGCCGAGCCCGATCTCGCGGATCACCAGCCGGGCGACCGTCCGCGAACTCGCGGCCCGCGGCCACGACGTCGTCGCGACCGCCCGCAGCGTGGCCGCCCTGGAAGACCTGCCGGCCGCGGCCCGGCTCGCCCTCGACGTCACCGACCAGGCGTCGGTAGACGCGGCGCTCGCCGCCGCCGGGGAGCTTGACGCGCTGGTCAGCAACGCCGGAGAGACGCTGCGCGCACCCGCGGAAAGCGTTCCGCTGACCGAGGTAAGCCGGCTGTTCGAGCTCAACACGGTGGGGGCGCTGCGGGTCGCCCGCTGGCCCGTCAGCTCGCCGCGGCGCGGGCAGAGCCCATCACCGTCGAGGAAGTCGCGCACGCCGTGGCCGATACCGTTGAGAACCCAGATCCGCCGCTGCGGCTGCCCGTCGGCCGGCCGGCCGCCACGCTCCTCGCGGCCCGCCGCGCCGCCGATGACCTGCCGTTCCGGATCGCTTCGCTGCGCTGGTGACCGCGCCGGCCGTACCCTGACAACCGCCGCGTTTCCCGCGAACCGTTGCTGGCAGGAGGACCGCATGCGCGTCATACGGATGATGGCCGACCTTCACGTGGCCGACGTCGAGGCCGCGAAGAGCTTCTACACCGGGTACCTCGGGCTCAGCACCGAGGAGTTCAACCTGGGATGGGTGGCCCGCTATACCTCGCCCGACTCCAGGACGAGGATCCAGCTCGTGACGCACGACGCCAGCGCGCCCGAAGACCCGGTCGTTTCCGTCCACACCCCCGATGTCGAAGCTGCATACGCAGAAGCCCGGCAACTCGGCTACGAGATCGTGTACCCGCTGACGAGAGAGCCGTGGGGTGTGTACCGGTTCTTCGTCCGGGCACCAGACGGCAACGTCTTCAACGTCGTGAACCACCAGGACTGAAACTGGACGACGCAGCCTGCTGGAGCAGGCGCCACAGCTCTTCGACGTCCGCGCGTTCGGTGGGCTCGGCTCCGATCGAGACCCGGACCGCCCAGGTGCCGTCCAGCAGGGATGGCGTCACCAGCGCCGCGCCCGAGGTGTTGACCGCGTCCACCCAGGACAGCGTGTGCGCGTTCAGCGCATCGGCGTCCAGCACGGCGCCGGCCCCGGAGATCAGGCCGGCGGGTTCGTGCCTGAGCACGACGGTCTGCAGGTTGACCTGGGCCAGCACCCGCCAGCCGGGGGTACGGGCGACCTGATCGGCGAGCCAGCGGGCGTTGTCCAGGTCCCGCCGGAGCCGGGCCCGGATGGCCTCGGCGCCGTCCAGCCGGAGGTGGAACCACAGCTTGAGCGCCCGGAACCGGCGGCCGAGCGGGATGCCCCAGTCCTTGTACTGCGTCACCTCGCCGTCCACGGCCGAGCGGAGGTAGGACGGGCTGGTCGACATGACCCGGACCAGGTGGTCCGGGTCGGCGACGTACAGCAGCGAGCAGTCCAGCACGGTGCCCAGCCACTTGTGCGGGTTCCAGGTCAGCGAGTCCGCGCCTTCCACCCCGGCGACGAGCCAGCGCATCTCCGGCAGCAGCAGCGCCGAGCCCGCCATCGCCGCGTCGACGTGCACCCACATCCCGTACTGNNACGACGGCGGCCGGGCGCCGGCCAGCCGCCACGTCAGCCTCAAGGGCCAAAGCCAGCGCCTCGGGACGCATAGCGTAGCTGACCGGATCGACATCGACGAACCTCAGGTTGTCCCGCCCGTAGCCGGCCAGGGCGACGGCCTTCGGGATCGAGGAGTG
>PMOU01000010.1 GCA_003161205.1 Actinomycetota bacterium
CGTTTCGTCTCTGTCCCGTCGTGTGTCATCTTGTAGCGCTGTGAACCGGGTTGTTGCGGCATCCACGGACGCATAGCGGACGGGCGCGGGTGCCGCTAGGACGGTCGGTATGCACCGTCGGCTGTTTCACGGACGGCCACGGACGGGGGCCGCGACCACGGACGAGCCACGGACGAGGTCCGCGCGGAGCCCGTTGCGCCGGCTTGACGTGCGCGGCTGAGCTGAGCGTGCATGTCCCTGCGTCCGCCCGCTGCCCGGCCTGTTTCCCGGGGCGGGGCGGCCGGGGAAGGGCGGGTGCGGTGATGGCCAGGGTGGTGGCGGTCCGGGAGAGCGTGACGCTTGCCGGGCGGGCGGAGCGGGCGCGGGCCGCCCGCAGGTTCGTCTCTGAGGTTCTCGGCCCAGGGCATCCGTGGGGGGATGTGGCCGTGTTGCTGGTCAGCGAGATCTTTGGTAATAGTGTCCGGCACTCCGGCTCGGGTGCTCCCGGGGAGACGGTCACGGTCGCGGTCATTGCCGGGGACGGCATCGTCCGGATCGAGGTCACCGACCGCGCCGGGCAGGGGACGCCGGAGCTGCATCCTGCGGGCAGTGATGCGGAAGGCGGCCGGGGGCTTCAGCTCGTTGCGGGCCTCGCGGCGCGGTGGGGCTGGCGACGGCGCGGCGGGCTGCTGGTGACCTGGTTCGAGATACCGGACCCCTGCTGATGTCTCCGCCCGGCGACTGGCCGCAAATATACCCGGCGTGTACCTCAGACGGGCGAGGGTGCCGGTGCCTGCCCGCTGCGGCGCAGGTCGCCGACGGTGGCTGCCGGGCCAGGTACATGGCAGGTACTTCGCAGGTATATCTGATGACCACGGCTTCGGTATGGTTGCCGGCCTGCCTGGTCGGCAGCCGTTAGCCGCGCCGCGCGCTCCGGGCAGGTCGTGGGAGGAATGCCTCATTCGGCAGCAGGTAGCGCGCGGCCTTCCGGCATTCGGAGCATCTCAGGTCGCCCGAGGCCAGGGGACTGGCGGAGGATCGCAGAAAGCTGACCACGCGCTCCTCGTCGTCGCGGCTCCCGGGGAAATGGGGGTACAGCTCGTGGATCAGATGGATCAGCACCGCCTTCGCGCAGGTCGTGGGATCGCTGCGGGCGGGCACCTGGATGTCATGATCATGAAGCGGTTCGAGCGGGTCTTCCCGGATGCGGACCACGGCGCATCCTCTGTCCCTCCACGCTGCCTCGACCTCCCGGGCCTTGTAGTAATCCCTTTCCTCGTTGTGCCGCCGTTCTTCTTGGTTGCGGCCGCCGTGCCAGTAGGCACCGTCATACTCCGCTACCAGCACGAGGCCGCTGGGCAGGTCGAACACCATGTCGAGGCGGAACTGTCGGCTTCCGCTGGGGACCTTGACGTCGCCCCGGCCGTGACCGATCACGTACTTGAGCAGCGTTAGAATCTCGCCTTCGTGCTTGGATGTTGCCTGGTCGCCGGTCAGCGCGCAATGACCCTGCTCGCATTTTCCCTGGTAACGGCCTGTTGCGCCGGCCCACCTGGTGTACATGCCAGAACCCTAGCCAGGGCTGCTGACATTCCGCGTTGCCCCTCTCTCTGTCAGGTCAGACCTTTTGGAGCGTGGCTCAGGGGGACGGGCTATCGCCTGGCGTCCTGTCCAAGGGCCTGCCTGATGCCCACCCTGCTCCGTATGGTGCAGGGCTGGCCCGGAGAACCGCCTGCGGACGGGTGGGGGCCGGCGCTCTTGAATCCGGCCGTGGAAGGCCGACGATGCCGAGGCGGCCCAGGGCTGCGGTCAGGGCGCTGGGTGACTCGGCCTCCAGCAACTGGGCACGGTGCCCCGCGTCGGCCATTGCCCACCAGTGCCCCGTTGCCCTCCCGAACCAGATGACGGCTGTCGGGAACTTGCCTTCCAAGCTGGTCAGGGCGCGGGTGATGCTCTGGGTAGGATCCGGGTCCGAGGGGTGGCGGATGCCTGGCCCGGGGATATGCGGCTGCACGGGGCGGCTCCTCCTTGTTGCCTGGGGCGTTGTCCTGGGCTACGCGACGTAGAACGGGCCGTCGTTGGTCTCCAGGGCTCCGTGCGTCACGAGGAACTGCTTCGCTCGCTTGTACGTGCTGGGGCTGGCCTCAACATCGGCCTTGTGCCCGAAGACCTCGTTCTCGGGCAGCACCGACCCGCGCTCCTGGCCGCGCGCCCATTCCGCGATCTCGGCGGCGATCTTCTGGTACGCCTTCCCGCTGCCGCGCCACGANNCCGGACACGTCGTTCAGCTCCGCCGTGGTGAGGTCGTCAAGCTTCACGGCCCTGACCGGCCCCGCCCGGTGCGGAAGCTCCGGCAGCGGCATCCTGAGAGCCTCGGCCAGGTCGTCGCGGTACCGTCCCAGCAGCAGGGAGAGCAACCGCCCCGGCAGGTAGCTCCGGTACTTCTCGCTGACCAGCTTGTCAGCGCTGTCGTGGGCTTCGGTGAGCTGGTCCTTCGTCAGCTCCGAGAAGGTACGCACTGTCTCTCCCTGGCTTGCTGTGGCGGTGGATGGGTCCGAGACCCCCGAAGGGCCATCCGCAATCCGCTTACAGGTATCGGCCCCGGACCCCGTCCCGGCGCGAAGGCCGTACCAGCGCACCGGGAAACGTATGGCTAGCGTGGCATCCCGGGCGTACCGTGGGTATTGACAACGTGAGCGCTCTGTGATGGCGCAAAACCAGGGTCGTCCTGGGCGTAGTCCGGCGGAGAAGGGGCGTAGCGAGCGTGGAGCCAGGGGAATCCGGCGCAAAGAAGCGGTTCGGGGCGGAACTGCGGGCGCACCGCACGCGGCGAGGGTGGACCCAGGTAGAGCTAGGCGCGAAGATCGGCTACAGCGGCTCTTACGTCTCCGATGTGGAACGGGGCGACAAGGGCGCAACCGATGACTTCGCCAAGCGCTGCGACAGCGAAGACGCCTTCGACCTGCCAGGGACGTTCCTGCGACTTTGGGAAGACCTCCAGCGGGAGTCGTTCCCGACCTGGTTCGCGCCGGTCCTCCCAATACAGCGGGAGGCAACCAAGATCACCGGGTGGGATAACGGTGCGGTTCCGGGCCTTCAGCAGACCGAAGACTACGCACGCGCGCTGGTGAAGGCCCGTCGCCCGCACGACGACGAAGAGTCCATAGAGCGCACCGTGCACGGGCGCATGGAGCGTCAGGCGATCTTGGTGCGCCTCAATCCCCCGAAGCTCACCCACATCATCCAGGAGGGAGCACTGCGGCACGTAATCGGTGGTCCCGAAGTCATGGCAAATCAGCTCGACAAGCTGATCAAGACCGGAGACGCCCCGGGAACGGTCATCCAGGTACTCCCGTACTCCGCTCACGACCACGCTGGGGTTGAAGGTCTCCTCTACCTCTACGAGCGCACCGGACAGCCCGACGTCGCCTACTCGGAGTGCTTCGGGGGCGCACGCCTGATCCACGACCCCGCAGAGATATCCGACCTCACTACAGTGATGGGGATGCTCCGTGCGGCGGCACTGTCGCCCAGGGACTCGGTAGCGCTCATGCGACAGATCAGGAGAGACCTTGACTGAGACGAACTGGCGGAAGTCCAGCTACAGCGGNNGACACGAAGGACAACGGGAACGGGCCGGTTCTGCGGGTAACTCCTGCTGACTGGTCCCGGCTAGTGCGGTCGCTCAGGAAATAGCCTAATCAGCACGACACCCCCACCCCCGGTAGGCCGCTCTACCGG
>PMOU01000650.1:0-896 GCA_003161205.1 Actinomycetota bacterium
AAGTTCCTGGACCCGGCTCGGGACGGCGCGGTGCTGCCGATCCTGCACCTGATAGGCTACAAGATCGCCAACCCGACCGTGCTCGCGAGAATCCCGCAAGACGAGCTCGAATCGCTGCTGCGCGGTTACGGCTACCAGATGTACATGGTCGAGGGCGATGACCCCAAGCTGGTGCACCAGCGGCTCGCCGCCACCCTGGACACGGTGATCGCCGAGATCCAGGCCATCTGGCGCCGGGCCCGCGAGGACGGTGAGCTGACCCGGCCGCTGTGGCCGGCGATCGTGCTGAAGACGCCCAAGGGGTGGACCGGGCCGAAGGTAGTGGACGGGCTGCCGGTGGAGGGGACGTGGCGGGCGCATCAGGTGCCGATCGACGCGGCCCGGACGAATCCGGAGCACCTGGCCCTGCTGGAGGCGTGGCTGCGGTCCTACCGGGCGGAGGAGCTGTTCGATGCCGCCGGGACGCTGCGACCGGAGCTGGCGGCGCTGGCGCCGGCCGGGGAGCGGCGGATGAGCGCGAGCCCGCACGCCAACGGCGGCGTGCTGCTGCGGGACCTGGACCTGCCCGACTTCCGGGACTACGCCGTGACGGTGACCAAGCCCGGCGACCAGATGTCGGAGGCGACCCGGGTGCTCGGCGACTGGCTCCGCGACGTGATCAGGGCCAATCCGTCGAACTTCCGGCTGTTCGGCCCGGACGAGACGGCCTCCAACCGGCTGGGCGACGTCTTCCAGGTGACCAACCGGGCCTTCGACGGCGAGATCATCGACGGCGATGATCATCTCGCGCCCGACGGCCGGGTGATGGAGGTGCTCTCGGAGCACATGTGCCAGGGCTGGCTGGAGGGGTACCTGCTGACCGGCCGGCATGGCATGTTCAACTGCTACGAGGCGTT
>PMOU01000650.1:915-3808 GCA_003161205.1 Actinomycetota bacterium
CCCGGCTTCATCGACCACGTGGTGAACAAGAAAGCCGAAGTCATCCGGGCCTACCTGCCGCCGGACACGAACACGCTGCTGTCGGTGGCCGACCACTGCCTGCGCTCGCGGCACTACGTCAACGTCATCGTGGCGGGCAAGCAGCCCCAGTGGAACTGGCTGAGCATGGACGAGGCCGTCATCCACTGCACCCGCGGCGCCGGGATCTGGGAATGGGCCTCCAACGACGCCCCGGACACCCCGGATGTGGTGCTGGCGAGCTGCGGTGACATTCCCACCCTGGAGATCATGGCCGCGGTCTCGCTGCTGCGCGAGCACCTGCCGGAGCTGAAGGTCCGGGTGGTCAACGTGGTTGACCTGATGCGGCTGCAGCCCGAGACCGAGCATCCGCACGGCATGTCCGACGCCGAGTTCGACGCGCTGTTCCCCGTGAACGTGCCGGTGATCTTCGCCTATCACGGCTATCCGTGGCTGATCCACCGGCTGACCTACCGGCGGCACGGGCACGACGACCTGCACGTCCGCGGCTACAAGGAGGAGGGCACCACGACCACGCCGTTCGACATGGTGATGCTGAACGACCTGGACCGGTTCCACCTGGTCATGGACGTGATCGACCGGGTGCCGGGGCTGGCGTCCTCGGCCGGGCACGTCCGGCAGCTGATGGAGGACAAGCGGCTGTCCAGCCGGGCCTACACCCGCGAGCACGGCGAGGACGCCCCCGAGATCACCGACTGGAAGTGGCTCTACTGACCGGAATCCGCGGCGGGCCGGAACCCGCCCTGACCGGAATCCCCGGCGGGCGGTTTTTGTTGTAAACAACCGTGTTGTCTGATCGTCTTATTGTCCGTGGCGCGCGCGAGCATAACCTCAAGGATGTCTCGCTGGAGCTGCCGAAGGACGCGTTGATCGTGTTCACCGGCCTGTCGGGGTCGGGGAAGTCGAGCCTGGCGTTCGACACGATTTTCGCCGAGGGCCAGCGCCGGTACGTGGAGTCGCTGTCGGCCTACGCCCGGCAGTTCCTGGGCCAGCTGGACCGGCCGGACGTGGACTTCATCGACGGCCTCTCGCCGGCCGTCTCGATCGACCAGAAGGCGGCCAGCAGTAACCCGCGTTCGACGGTGGGCACGGTGACCGAGGTCTATGACTACCTGCGGCTGCTGTTCGCCCGGGTCGGTCAGCCGCACTGCCCCGCCTGCGGGCGGCCTGTCGCCCGGCAGAGTCCGCAGCAGATCGTCGACCAGGTGCTGGGACTGGCGGAGGGCACCCGGTTCCAGGTGCTGGCGCCCGTCGTCCGCGGCCGCAAGGGATCCCACGCGGAGCTGCTGCGCGGGCTCGGGACCAAGGGATACTCGCGGGTCAGGGTGGACGGGACCGTGATCCGGCTGGAGTCGATGGTCACCGGCGACCTGCCCGCGCTGAACGGCAGCGAGCAGCACGACATCGAGGTCGTCGTGGACCGGCTGGCGGTCAAGGAGTCGGCCCGGCGCAGGCTGACCGACTCGGTGGAGACCGCGCTGTCGCTGTCCGGCCGCGTGGTGATCCTGGATTTCATCGATCTGGCCGAGAGCGACCCGCAGCGGCAGCGGATGTTCTCCGAGCACCTGGCCTGCCTGTACGACGACCTGTCCTTCGACGCGCTGGAACCACGCTCGTTCTCGTTCAACTCGGCCTGGGGCGCGTGCCCGGACTGCACCGGCCTGGGCACCCGGCTGGAGGTCGACCCGGAGCTGGTCGTCTCCGACCCGGACCTGACGCTGGCGCAGGGCGCGATCGCGGTCTGGGGCGGCGACCGCTACTTCGCCCGGCTGACCGAGGCGCTCGGCCGGCTGCTCGGGTTCACGACCGACACGCCGTGGTCCAAGCTGCCCACCCCGGCCAGGCACGCTCTGCTGCACGGGCACGACCAGCACGTCCATGTCCAGTACACGACCAGGAACGGCAGGCAGCGGTCCTACGACGCCCCCTTCGAGGGCGCGATCCCTTACCTCGAGCGCCAGCACGCCGATGCCGCGGAGGCCGCGCGTCCGGGTCAGTTCGCCGGGTTCATGCGGGAGGTGCCGTGCCCGGCGTGCCGCGGGATGCGGCTGAAGCCCGCCGCGCTCGCGGTGACGGTAGCCGGCCGGTCCATCGCTGACTTTTCCGCGCTGCCGATCGACGAGCTGGCCGCCAGCCTGTCCGGGCTCGAGCTGTCCGGGCCGGACCGGCAGATCTCGGCACCGGTCCTGGCTGAGATTGCCTCGCGGCTGACGTTCCTGCTGGACATGGGCCTGGATTACCTGACGCTTGACCGGGCCTCGGCGACCCTGGCCGGCGGTGAGGCTCAGCGGATCCGGCTGGCCTCCCAGCTGGGCTCCGGCCTGACCGGGGTGCTGTACGTGCTGGACGAGCCGTCGATCGGGCTGCACCAGCGGGACAACCACCGGCTCCTGGAGACGCTGACCCGGCTGCGCGACCTCGGCAACACCGTGATCGTCGTCGAGCACGACGAGGACACGATCCGGGCCGCCGACTGGATCGTCGACCTCGGCCCGCGGGCGGGGGAGCAGGGCGGCACCATCGTGGTGTCCGGCCCGCCGGAGGACCTGCTGGCCAGCCGCGAGTCGCTGACCGGCGCCTACCTGGCCGGCCGGAAGTCCATCGCCGTGCCGGCCGTCCGGCGCAAGCGTACGGCGGACAGGCAGGTCGTAGTGGAGGGCGCGAACGCGAACAACCTGCGCGGCGTGGACGTGGCGTTCCCGCTCGGCCTGTTCGTCGCGGTCACCGGCGTGTCCGGATCCGGCAAGTCGACGCTGGTCGATGACATCCTGTACCGGGCGCTGGCGCGTGAGCTCAACGGCGCCCGGACGGTTCCCGGCAAGCACACCCGGATCACCGGCATGCAGCACCTGGA
>PMOU01000116.1:0-2825 GCA_003161205.1 Actinomycetota bacterium
TGGTGGTCGTCGCCAGCCAGCCCGGCAGTGCGGCCGGCTCGCGCAGCTTGCCGAGCTGCTCGACCAGCAAGAGCCATACGGTCTGCCCCACGTCTTCGCTGTCATGACTGCTCAGCTCATACCGGGTGCAGATCGCCCAGACCAGCGGCGCGTAGCGGTCGACAAGCTCATTCCATGCGCCCGGGTCATCCCCGGCCGCACGGGCGACTAGCGCGACCACCGACGGGTCGTCACGCATGACAGGTCCAGGCAGGCTTACTCTCCAGCATGATCAGCACCTCGGCTAGGTGGCAGTCACCCTTTCTAACCCAGAGGGAGGCAGCGCATCACCTGATACACCAGCTGTCAAGTTATTTTTGACTCGCGTTCTGCTTGTACCCCGAGAATCCCGGGCAACTGGTCGAGGTCCGTGATCGTGTAATCGGGCACGCAGTCCTGGTAGGCCTTCCTGCCCTGGTCGGAATCGAACATCACCGTGGTCAGGCCGGCTTCCCGCGCTCCGAAGATGTCGCGGTACATGTCGTTGCCGACGTACATCGCGTTCTGGGGCGCCACCTTTATTTTGTCGAGCGCGAACTGAAAGAGCCGCCGGTCGGGCTTGCGGTATCCGAAGTCGCCGGACACGATGATCGGGTCGAAGTAGCCGAGCAGGCCGACCCGGTGCAGTTCACCGCGCGCGTACGCGCTCTGCGCATCCGTGACGAGACCAAGCGGGTAACGCTGCCGCAGGGTACCGAGCACCTCGTGGACATGCGGGTACAGGCCCAGCTGACGGCGCGAGATGCCGCGGGACATCTCGGCCAGGAACAGCGGCATCTGGTCGAGCTTGGCCGCGGGCAGGGCGCGGGTAAAACCCGTCTGGTGCTCGCTGATGATGCGCTGCCAGATCCCCGCGGCGTCGAATTCAGGATGCCGCTCCGGGCTGGTGTCCTGCTGCTCGCTCATGATCGCGAAATACAGCTCCCTGACCTGATTCCGGCACAGGTCTATGCCCTGGTAGGTGAGGAAATGCGCCGCGGCGCGGAAGATCTCGTCCATGCCGTCATCGGTCAGGATCCTGACCAGGGTGCCGTTCACGTCGAAGATGACCGCTCGAATGTCCATGCTTGCATCTTGCCTGAGACCGGGAGGGCCTAGCCGCGGGCACGGGATCTGGGCGCTCAGGCCGCCTGGAGCAGCTTCTTGGCCTGGGTGACGAGCCTTCCGCGGTAGTCCCGGTCGATGTAGTCGTTCCCGGCGATCCGCAGCAGGTTCAGCGCCATGTAGTACGGCGCGCGGGCTTCGACCGACTCGAACGTGCGCTGCCCATCGGGGAAATGGCAGCTGTATTCCCGCAGGAAATGCCGGATGAACGGCTCCGCGCGGTGCCTGTCGCCGCCCGCGCGCATGAAGGCGTGCTGGAGTTCGCCCGCGACCCGCCCGACATCGAACATCCGGTCCCCGCGCTTCATGCGCTCCAGGTCGATCGCCGCCACGTCCATGCCGGGGCCGAACAGGAAGTTCGCCGGGGTCGCGTCGCCGTGCAACCAGACCTGCTGGTCCCGCCACATCCGCGGCCGGTCCCGCCAGCGGTCGCGCTGCCGGGACAGCTCGTCGATGTCGTCCGGTCCGATGCGGTGGGTTTTCCCGAGCCGGCCCGCGACCGTGTCGAAGTACCGGCAGTCAGCATCGAAATCGACGTCAGACCCGTTGGCCGTCCGGTCGTGCTGCGTGGCGAGAAAATACGCGAGCGCCGTCAGCCGCGCGTACAGGTGCGCGTCGTCCCGGTGGTACGTCGCGCGCGCGATCGCGTGGCTGAACTCTTCGCCGGAGTAGTACTCGACCGCCAGCACGCCGTTGATGTCACGGTTGGTGCCCAGCGGGCGGATCACATGGTGCGGTGACCCGATCAGGTTGTACCGGCGCAGCGTCTTGAGACCCTCGTACTCCTGGCGGGCCATCCAGGCGGCCTTGTCCCGGTCCGCGAACCTGGGACCGTAGAACTTGCAGATGACCTTGGTGTCGCTGAACTTCTCCTCGTACGCGTAGACCACGTTGCTGCCGGACAGCCGGAAGGCACGGAACGCCGGCCGCGGCTCGCGCACCGCCATGCGGTCGCGGATGATCCTGCTGAGGAAATCGTAGAGCGGGTCATCGCCCGCCACGTAGCCGACATATCTGCCGTTCATCGGAAAGCCCCCTGGTCTTCCTGGCGCGGCACCACCTTGCCCCGCTAGCCGATTCGAGCCGCGCCTATTGACTCAGAGGCGCCAGGCCCGGTCCTGATACGCGCGCCTCGATCTCATGAGCCCGCCCGGCCTGGCTCGCGCCACTCCGGCGGCTATGTTTTATTGCGCCATCCCTGGCAGGCCCGGGTCACCGCGACATCGCCGGCGGGGAACGGGTTTTCGCATTTTTCTAACCGCGGAACGGCCCTCCAGGCCAGCTCTAGGCCTGTGACCTGGCTTGACTTGGGCGAACCTCAGTTCGATACTTGGTGAAATGGGGAGCGCGCCTGCGGAAATCAGGCGGATACCGGCCAGGTCGCCTGGGGCATCTGCGGTCTTCAGGGCACCCGGCTTCGAGGCGCCTGCGGTATCTGCTTTCGGGACGCCCGCAGGGCCGGGGACCGGGATGCTGCCGGTCCTGCCCGCCCTGCGCGAGCTGCTGCCCAGAGGCGGCCTGGCCCGCGGGTCGGTACTGGCGGTGCCGGAATTCGGCCTGCTCTGCCTGGCCCTCGCCGCGGGCGCCTCGGCCGCCGGGGCCTGGTGCGGGATCGCCGGGGTACCCGAGGCCGGCCTGCTCGCCGCGGTGGGCGTGGGGCTGGACGCCGAGCGGACCCTGCT
>PMOU01000116.1:2840-17467 GCA_003161205.1 Actinomycetota bacterium
GCCGGGGACTGGCCTGGCGCCCAGGTGTGCCTCCGGGTCATCACCCAGCGGTGGACCGGGCTGGGCGACGGGCACGGACGGGTCCGGGCGTGCTGCGCGGAGGTGACGGCGGACGGGCGCGGGGAGGCGGCCCTGACCCGTACGCGCTGGCTCTGGCTGCCGGCTGAGGACGGCGGCGTGGCCGTGGCCGACCCGGTGGATATCCCGGTGACGGGGGCCCCGTTCACGCGGGATATCCCGTTCGCCGGGGATCCGTTCGCCGGGCCCGCGGTCGGCCTCCGGGCGGTGAACGCCTGATGAGTCCGCCCGGGTGAGCGCGCAGAAAGCAGGCCTGGCCCCGCCGCGGATCATGGTGGTGCGCTGCCCGCCGCTGTGCCTCCCTCAGCCCCCCGGGCCGGATGCGAGCCCCGCGGGACCGCAGGCGGCACGATTGTTCGAGCAGGTGATCACGACGGTGACCGGCTTCTGCCCGAACGTGGAGGCGGCCGAGCCCGGGGTGTGCGCGTTCAGCGCCCGGGGGCCGGCCCGGTACTTCGGCGGCGAGGCGATGCTGGCCAGCAAGATCATCGCCGCCCTGTCCGAACTCGGCGTGGAGCCCCGCGTCGGTGTCGCCGACGGCATGTTCGCCGCCCAGCTCGCCGCCGNNCCGGGCGGGACAGCCGGATTCCTGGCGGCGCAGCCGGTGAGCGTCCTGGCTGATCAGGGCATGGCCGACCAGGACCTGGCCGGGCTGCTGAAGCGGCTCGGCCTGCTCACGCTCGGCGACTTCGCCGCGTTGCCGGCCAGCGATGTGGCCAGCAGGTTCGGCGACACGGGCGAAGCCGCGCACCGGCTGGCCCGCGGCCTGGACTCCCGCCCGCTCGCGGCCCGGCCGCCCGCTGACGACCTGTCCGTGGCCAGGGAATTCGACCCGCCGGAACCGCTGGCCGAGCCCGTGGTGTTCGCGGCCAAGACGCTCGCGGAGCAGCTGCACGCCGGCCTNNGACCGGGTCCGCTGGCAGCTGGACGGCTGGCGGGCCGGCCCGGGGGACGGGCAGTACGCCCAGGGCGGCATCGGGGTGCTCCGGCTGGTGCCCGATCAGGTGGTCCGCGCCACCGGCCACCAGCTCGCGCTCTGGGGTGAGGCCGTGGTCAGTGACCGGGTCGCGCGGGCCGCCATGCGGGTGCAGGCCATGCTCGGGCACGGGGCCGTCCTGCGCCCGGTCACCGGCGGCGGCAGGAACGTCTCCGAACAGGTGAGCCACGTCCCGTTCGGAGAAAAAAGGGAGCCTCGCCTGGCCGTGGGGCCGCCCTGGCCCGGGCGGATCACCGGAGCGGCGCCCGGGGTCGTGTACCCGGCGGCTCTTGAGGCGGAAGTGACCGATGACGCCGGGCAGCTGGTCACCGTGACCGGACGGTGCGTGCTGTCGGCCGCGCCCGCCCGGCTGGTGATCGGGCGCGAGCCGCCGCGGCGGATCACCGCCTGGGCCGGGCCCTGGCCACTGTCCGAACGCTGGTGGGACCCGGGTGCGGCCCGCAGGCGCGCCCGGTTCCAGCTGGCCACGGACGACGGACGGGCCTGGCTAGCGGTGGTGCGGGGCAGCCGGTGGCTGATCGAGGCAGGCTACTTTTGACGGCGGGCCACGCGCCGGCCACCAGGTCCGGCTGTGGGCTGGGATAACCCGCCGGTCCCCTGGCGGGAGCTGCAGCGGCGGATGTCCTGGCGCGCCCAGGGCGGCCCCGCCGAGGGCAAAGGCCAGCCCGCCGAAACCGAAGGCCAGCGCCCGGCCACGGCCAGGCCGCCACGTCAGGGACCCGCGCCGAGCACTCCGTGGGCGGAGCTGCACTGCCATTCCTCCTACAGCTTCCTCGACGGGGCGGCCACCCCGGCTGAGCTCGTCGACGAGGCCGTCCGGCTCGGGATTGAGGTCCTCGCCCTCACCGACCACGACGGGATGTACGGGGTGCCGCAGTTCGCGCAGGCCGCGGCGAGGCTGCGCGCGGACGGCGTGACCCTGGGCACGGTGTTCGGCGCCGAGCTCAGCCTTGGCCTATCATCCGGCCAGGCCGGTGTACCCGACCCGGAAGGCCAGCACCTGCTGGTCCTGGCCCGCGACCCGGAAGGTTACGCCCGGCTGTGCGCCGTGATCAGCGCCGCCCAGCTGGCGGGCCGGGAAAAGGGGCGACCGGTCTATGACACCGAAGCGCTGGCCGGGGCGCACGACGGGCACTGGGTGGTGCTGACCGGATGCCGCAAGGGGCCGGTGCCGGCCGCGCTCGCCGCCGGGGGCCCCGACGCGGCCTGGGCGGAGCTGACGAAGCTGACTCAGCTGTTCGGGCACGAGAACGTGATGGTAGAGCTGAACTGCCACCACGACCCGGGTGACGACGAGCGCAATGACATGCTGGCCCGGCTGGCGGCCCTCGCCGACGTCGGCGTCGTGGCCGCCGGCAACGTGCATTTCGCGGCGCCCGCGCAGGCCCGGCTCGGCCAGGCGCTGGCCGCGATCCGGGCCCGGCGCAGCCTGGACAGCATCGACGGCTGGCTGCCCGCGGCGGGCACCGCCTACCTGCGGTCCGGCGCGGAGATGGCCGCGCTGCTGCGGCGCTACCCGGGCGTGCTGGAGCGGACCGTGGCGCTGGGGCGCCAGTGCGCGTTCGACTTCAGCGTCATCGCGCCGAAGCTGCCGGACTTCACCGTCCCGGCCGGGTACGCCAGCGAGGCGGCCTGGCTGCGCGAGCTGGTGGCGCGCAAGGCGCCGGCCCGGTACGGGTCGCCGGGCGCCGAGCGGATACCCGGCGCGTACGCGCAGATCGCCAGGGAACTNNTTCCTGATCGTGCACGACATCGTGGAGTTCTGCGAGCGGGCGAACATCTTGTGCCAGGGCCGGGGCTCGGCAGCCAACTCGGCGGTGTGCTTCGCGATCGGCATCACCAGCGTCGATCCGGTCTCGCACCACCTGCTGTTCGAGCGGTTCCTGTCCGAGGGCCGGGACGGACCGCCGGACATCGACCTGGACATCGAGCACCGCCGGCGCGAGGAGGTCATCCAGTACGTCTACGACACCTACGGCCGGGACCGGGCCGCCCAGGTCGCCAACGTGATCACGTACCGGCCGCGGATGGCGCTGCGAGACGCCGGCCGCGCGCTCGGCTTCACCCCGGCGCAGTCGGACGTCTGGGTCCGCCA
Source organism: Actinomycetota bacterium (assembly GCA_003161205.1). The sequence continues at coordinate 6,011 of PMOU01000116.1, forward strand.
GATCGGTCCCGGGGCGGCCGAGGCGGGGGAGGCCCTGGAGCCCGGCGATCCGGACGGCGATCCGGCCAGTGATCCAGACCGCGCCCCGGCGGCGGTGATCGAGCTGGCCACCCAGCTGCAGCGGCTGCCGCGCCACCTCGGCATCCATTCCGGCGGCATGGTGATCTGCGACCGGCCGGTGGGGGAGGTGTGCCCGGTCGAGTGGGCCCGGATGCCGGGCCGCACCGTGCTGCAGTGGGACAAGGACGACTGCGCCTACGCCGGCCTGGTCAAGTTCGACCTGCTCGGCCTGGGCATGCTGGCCGCGCTGCACGACTGCTTTGACCTGGTCACCAAGTACCACGGCGAGCACTGGACGATGGCCACGATCCCGCAGGAGGACCCGGCCGTCTACCAGATGCTGGCCGAGGCGGACACGGTAGGCGTGTTCCAGGTGGAGTCCCGGGCCCAGATGGCCACCTTGCCGCGGCTGCGGCCGGGCAAGTTTTACGACCTGGTCATCGAGGTGGCACTGATCAGGCCGGGCCCGATCCAGGGCGGCTCGGTCCACCCCTACCTGCGCCGCCACGACGGCCTGGAGGAGGCCGCGATGCCGCACGAGCTGATGCGCCCGGCCCTGGAGAAGACGCTGGGCGTGCCGCTGTTCCAGGAACAGATGATGCAGCTGGCCATCGACTGCGCAGGCTTTTCTCCGAACGAGGCCGACCGCCTGCGCCAGGCCATGAGTTCCAAGCGGGCCCCGGAACGCGTAGAAGAACTCCGGCAGCGCCTGCTCGGCGGGATGGCCGAGCGTGGCATCGACGCCGCGGTGGCGCAGGACATCTACGAAAAGATTCTCGCCTTCTCCAGCTACGGGTTCCCCGAGTCGCACGCGATCAGCTTCGCGTACCTGGTCTACGCGAGCGCCTGGCTGAAACGGCACTTCCCGGCCGCGTTCACCACCGCGCTGCTGCGCAACCAGCCGATGGGGTTCTACGCCCCGCACAGCCTGATCAACGACGCCCGGCGGCACGAGGTCACCGTGCTCGGCGTGGACGTGAACGCCAGCGAGGCGCTGGCCACGCTGGAGCGCCCCAGCGCGGCGGGGCGCGACGCCGGGGCCGGAGCCGGAGCCGACCGGGGGCCGGACGCCGGACCGGTCATCCGGCCGGGTTTGGCCAGCGTGCGCAACCTGTCCCGGTCCGTCGCCGATCAGGTCGCGGCCGGACGTCCCTACCGTGACCTGGAGGATTTCGCGGCCCGCAGCCAGCTGCCGGCCGCCGCGCTCGAGGCGCTGGCTACCGCGGGTGCGTTCGGCTGTTTCGGGCTCAGCAGGCGGGCCGCGCTGTGGGCGGCCGGGGCCGCCGCCTCGCTGCGCGAGGGACAGCTGCCCGGCACCACCACCGGGCTGGACGCGCCGCCGCTGCCGGCCATGACCCCGGCCGAGGAGACGCTGGCCGATTTGTGGGCGACCAGCACGTACGGCACCCATCCGCTGGTCCACATCCGGGCGTCGCTGGCGGCGCGGCAGGTGCTCACGGTGACCTCGGCCAAGTCGGTGGCCGACTCCTCCGACGTGGCCGTGGCCGGCCTGGTCACCCACCGGCAGCGTCCGCCGACCGCGCGGGGCGTGGTGTTCATCAGCCTGGAGGACGAGACCGGCATGCTGAACGTCATCTGCCCGCCCCAGGTGTGGGACCGCCACCGCCGGGTGGCCACGGTGGCACCCGCGCTGGTCATCTGGGGCCGGATCGAGCGCACCAGCGGCGCCGTCAACCTGGTCGCCGCCGCCCTGCGCCCGCTCCGCGTGACGGCTAGCGTCCCCAGCCGCGACTTCCGCTGATCAGGTTGAATTTTCAATTATTTCTGCGACGACCCCTTGAACCCCCCACTGTGAAGTCTTCGCGATCAAGACGGCACCACCGCCCCGTACCCTAGCCGCCGAAAGCCGGGGAGCGCTGGCGGAGCTGGCGCAGCACGGCGCGCCGTTCGGCGCCGGTGAGCTGGTCGATGTAGAGCTCGCCGCGCAGGTGGCCGGTTTCGTGCTGCAGGCAGCGGGCCAGCTCGCCGGTACCGGCGACCACAACCGGCTGCTGGCCAAGGTCGACGCCCGTGACCACGGCGTAGGCCGCCCGCGGCCGGATCGCGGAGACGCCGGGGATGGACAGGCAGGCTTCGGGGCCGTCCTGGCTGCCGCTGACCTCGGTGACCTCCGGGTTGATCACGTAACCGAGCTGGCTGTCGACGTTGTAGGAGAACACGGCGAGGCTGGAGCCGATCTGGTTGGCGGCTAGCCCGGCCCGTCCGGGCACCTGCACGGTGTCCAGGAGGTCCTGGACGAGCCGGGCCAGGGCGGCATCGAATCGCCGCACCTCATCGCAGGCCGTGCGCAGCACCGGATCACCGAGCAGGCGCAGCGACCGGACCGTCACGGCCGGGCCCGGTGCTCACTGTCGGCCGCCAGCTTGCCGATCCGGTCCAGAACGAGCTGGTGCCAGGCCATCTCGGCTTCCATCCGCATCCGCGCGTGCTCAATAACAAGGTCATCGGCAACCGTCTGGTCCGGCCAGGCCCGGTCCCGGTGGTGATCGAACTGAGCCGCCTGAGCTGACAGGGCCCGGATCCGGTCATCCAGGTACCCGCGCAGGGTGTCCTCGTCCAGGTCGTTGCTCATGGCCAAGGCGAGGTCGACCGGGTCGGGACGCAGCCCGGCCTCCTGCAGCGCTTCCGCGCGCAGGACCTCGAGCTCGCGGCGGCCCTCGGCGGTGATGGCGTAGACCGTGCGCGCCGGGAGGTGGCCGGCCTGCTCCGTGCGCAGCGCTTCGATGAGCCCCTCCGCGGCCAGCCGGTGCAATGCCCCGTACAGCGACCCCGGGCGCACATCGGACCACAACTCGGCCCGGTCCATCCGGGCATCTCGCCGCAGCTGGTGGCCATACATCGGCCCGCGCTTCGCCAGGGCCCCCAGGACGAAAAGCCGAGTCGGATTCACCCCGCTAGTAAATCATGAGTGCTCAAATATGAGTACTCATGGCGCCACTGCCACGACAGAAAAACCCGTCCGATGTCGCCATGGCGGGTGCCCGTCGTCAGAGCGGGAGGCCTCGCCCGGCCGCGTCATCGAGGATGAGGCGAGTGGCCAGGCCGGCCAGGTGGTTCCGCTGGGACTGGCTGAGGCCGCTGGTGAGTGCCGCGATCCTGGCGCCGACTTCGTCGGCGACGGTGCGGGCCAGCGCGTGCCCGTGCGGGGTGAGAGCGACGTGAACGGCTCGCCGGTTGCCGGTGACGGGGAGGCGCTGGACCAGCCCGCGCCGCTCGGCGCGGTCAACCAGGCCGGTGACGCTGGATTTCTCCAGTTCCAGGAGGCGGGCCAGCTCGAGCATGCCGGGCTCGCGGTCGCGCAGGACCCCGATCAGCCGGGTCTGGATGATGGACAGGTCATGCTCGGCGGCGACGCGGCCGAGCAGCGACTGGATCAGGAACGAGAGCTGGACCAGGCCGTCGACCACGCCGAGATCGCTGACGGAGGCGGTCGCCGATGGCCGCCCTGCCGTGGTCGCCATGACCTGGATTCTAGCTTGACTGAGTTCGTGTCACCAACTATTTTAGGTTCGTGTAGCGAACTGTATGTTTCACGAACATGCCAGGTGACGGACGAGGAGGGAGCAGCCGATGAACGACCACGTCGCTGTCGTCGTCGGCAGCACACGCCCGACCCGCATCTGCGCCGGCATCGCGGCCTGGGTGCTGACCGCCGCTCAGCAGGAGAGCGTGCTGCACTATGAGCTGCTCGACCTGGCCGAAGTCAACCTGCCTTTCCTGGACGAACCGCGCAAAGCCGCCCTCGGGCAGTACGAGCACGAGCACACCCGGGCGTGGAGCCGCCTGGTCAGCTCCTACGCCGGATTCATCTTCGTCTTCCCGCAGTACAACTGGGGCTACCCGGCGCCGCTGAAGAACGCTCTGGACTTCCTGTACCACGAATGGAACGGCAAGCCCGCCAGCTTCGTCACGTACGGAACCCGGGGCGGCAGCAAAGCCGCCGCGCAGTTCAGCACCATCCTGCAGGGCCTTCACATGCGCGCTCTCGATGACCACCTCGAGGCCGTGATCACCGACGACGACGTGGACGAGAACTGGCAGCTGAAAAACCTCGACGTCACCCTGCGGCCCAACCTGGCCCAGATCAAGCAGATCGACGCCCAGCTGACCGAGGCCATAACCGACACGCAGTGATCCCGGCCGGCCGGTCAGGGCCGCAGGATCGCCTTGATCACGCCGTCGGCCCGCCGGTCGAAGCTGTCGTAAAAGCCAGGCGCGTCCGCAAGCGTGCCGTGGTGGGTGACGATCCGCCCGGGCCGTGCCCGTCCGGCCACCACCAGGTCCCGCAGCAAGGTGGTGTAGCGCCGGTCGTGCGTCCGCCCGAACCCGATGTTGATGCCCTTGCTGAAGAACGTGGCCCAGGGCACCTGCAGCGACCCGTCCGCGTTCCCCTCCACAGCGGGATGCAGGTCCTTCTCCGCGTACACCCCGGCGATCGCGACGTTACCGGTCGGGTTGACCAGCCGGGCCAGGTCGGCGATCACCTGCGTCGGGTTCTCCCGGGACGGGTCCGACCGGTCCCGGGCCTGGAACCCGACCGCGTCGATGCCCTTCTGCACGCCGTCCATCTGCTCCTCGCCGATCGGCAGCCCGCGCCGACGCCGAAGCTCCCGGATCTGCTCCACCGGATCTCCGTCGCCGAACGACACTGGCGTCGCCCCCAGCGCCCCCGCCATGTCCAGCCGCTCGCTCACGTGGTCGACCACGTAAACCTCGGCCGCGCCGCGCAGCAGCGCGGAATAGGCGGCGAGCAGCCCGATCGTCCCCGCCCCGAACACCGCCACCGTGGCGCCTGGCTGCATGAACGCCAGCTCGGTGGCGTGCCACCCAGTCACAAAAGCATCCGCCAGCAGCACCAGGTCATCTTCGAGCTCGTCCAGCGGCGAACCCGGCACCCGGACGCAGTTCGCGTCCGCGAACGGCACCCGCAGCAGCTCCGCCTGGGCGCCCCGGTAGGGGCCCAGGCCGGCGTAGCCGTAGGCGGCTCCGAAGCCGCCCGGCCGCACCCGCAGGCACGCGGCGGTGTAACCCCGGACGCAGTTGAAGCACATCCCGCAGAACAGGTGCGTCGGGATCACCACCCGGTCACCCGGCTTGACCAGGCTGACCTCGCTCCCGGCCCGCTCGATGACCCCCAGCGGCTCGTGCCCGATCACCAGCCCGGGTTCCGCGCCGGTCCGCCCGTCGTACATGTGCAGGTCGGTCCCGCAGATCGCGCTCGACGTCACCCGCACCACGACGTCGGTGGGCTCCTCGATCACCGCGTCCTCGACCTCGTGCACGCCGACGCGCCTGGTCCCCTCATACACAATGGCCTTCATGGCCGTGATTCTTTCTGCCGGCGCGCTCCCTAAACGGCTCTCGCTAAACGACGCACCCCTCAGCGCACCCCTCGCGGCCGGAACTGCACGCTGATCCGCGGCCCGATCGCCTTGGCCGTCTTGGGCACCGCGTGCTCCCAGGTGCGCTGGCAGCTGCCGCCCATCACCAGCAGGTCCCCGTGGCCCACCTCGAACCGCAGCGGCCGCGCCTCCGGCGGCGCCCCCGATCCCGCCTCCGGTCCCGCCGAACCGCCCCGCGGCCGCAGCGCCAGCACCCGCGGCGAGCCCAGCGACACGATCGCGACCATGGTGTCCTCGGTCTGGCCGCGCCCGATCGTGTCCCCGTGCCACGCGACGCTGTCCCGCCCGTCCCGGTACAGGCACAGCCCCGCCGTCCGGAAGGGCTCGCCCAGCTCCGGCCCGTAGTACGCGTTCAGCGCTTCCCGCGCGGCGGTCAGCACCGGGTCGGGCAGCGGCGCGTCCTCCCCGTAGAAGCAGAGCAGCCGGGGGACCGCCACCACCCGGTCGTACATCTTGCGCTGCTCCGCCCGCCACGGCACCGTCTCGACCAGGCGTCCGAACACCGAGGCCGACCCCGTCACCCACCCCGGAACGAAATCCACCCAGGCCCCGCGCGTCAACGGCGTCCGCCGCACCGACCTGCCGAGGTCACCCAGTACCGGGCTGTCCTGCTCGCCGCCCATGTCCAGCAGCGATTCCTGCACTGAAACACTCATCCGAACAGTCTAGCTACATCCAAACGCATATTCGAGCCCGTGAAAGCTTACGCGTAGCGCGCCGCGACCTCCGCCGCCACCGCGGCCAGGTCGGCACGCACCTCAGGCGGCGACACCACCTCCACGTCGCCCCCGAAGCTCAGCAGCGTCCGCGCCGCCCCCACCGCCGCGAACCGCAGCCGCACCACCACCCACTCCCCGTCCGCCGCGCCGCTGTCCCCAAGGCCGCTGTCCCCGAGACCACCGGGCTCCTCCGCCAGGTACGCCGCGCAGATCCGCCGGAACATGTCCAGTCGCTCCTGCCGCACCCGCGCCAGCACCGCTACCCCCGCCGGCCGCTCCTCCACCTGCTGCCGCAGCAAGCCCCACAGCTCCGCCAGCTCCACCCCGTCCCGCCGTCGCACCGGCTCGTCCGCCACCACCGCCGAAGCCACCCGCGACACCCGGAACAGCCGTGGTTCCCCGCCCTGGTCCGCCACCAGATACCAGACCCCCGCCTTGCTCACCAGCCCGTACGGGTCGACCACCCGCTCGCTCGCCGAGCGCTGCCCGCTGCTCCGGTACCGCAGCCGCAGCCGCCGGCCGCTGAACACCGCCGCCTGCAGCACGCCGAGCTGCCCGGCCGGCTCCGCAGGCTTCATCCAGCCCGCCGGGTCCACCAGGATCCGCTGGCTGGTCGCCGTAGCCGCTGGCCGGAAAGGTGCAGGTACCGCCCGCATCACTTTCAATATGGCCGAACGGGCCGCGGTTCCCAGTCCCAGGTCCTCCTGCGCGCCCCCCGTGGTGAGCACGAACAAAGCCCGCGCCTCGTCCCGCGTCAGCCCGGTCACGTCGGTCCGGTAGCCCGGCAGCAGCCGGATGCCCCCGGCCCGGCCTCGTTCGGCATAGATCGGCACGCCCGCCGCCGACAGCGCCTCGGCGTCCCGGTAGATAGTGCGCGGCGAGACCTCCAGCCGCTCCGCCAGCTCGCCCGCCGTTACCTGCCCGCGCGCCTGGAGCAGCAGCAGGATCTCCAGCAGCCGACTCGATTTCATAGCTCTTAAAATATGACGCTTCCTGTCAGGTTAATAGCGCAGGCTACCCACATGACCAACACAACAGAGCCGAACACGACAGAGCACCCGACCGATCCCCGCGAGGTTCACCGCCGGGCCATGACCCAGACCGAAGCGATCGTGGCGGCGGTCGAGCCCGGCCAGCTCACCCTGCCCACGCCCTGCCCCGACTACGACGTGCGCGCCCTGCTCAGCCACATCGTCGGCGGCCTGAACCGGGTCGCGATCGCCGGGGAGGGCGGCGACGCGCTGGCCCGCCCGGCCCGCGCCGACGACGTGCCCGACGACGGCTGGCTGGCGGCGTACCAGGAGGCCAGCGGCCGGGCCCAGAAGGCATGGGCGGACGACGCCAAGCTCGACGCCCTGGTCGAAGTCCCGTGGGGCAAGATCCCCGGCCGGTTCGCGATCGCCGGCTACATCCAGGAGATCCTCACCCACGGCTGGGACCTGGCCCGGGCCACCGGCCAGCCGGCCGAAGGCGACCCCGACCTCGCCTTGTTCGCCCTGGCCGGCGCCAAGCGCATACTGCCCCCCGAGCGCAGGGGAGGGGAGATACCGTTCGGCCTCGTCGTCCAGGTCCCACCCGAAGCTGCTCCCTACGCCCAGCTAGCCGCCTGGCTAGGCCGCCAGCCCTAGCTCAGCCAGCCCTAGCTCAGCGGCGGGCGCCCCGCAGCACGTAACGTTTCCGGAACGCTCCGGGCCTACAGTCTTGCTTCATGAGCCAGTCCGACCCGGCGGCCGGTGAGCCCGCGGCCACGACGAAGACCGCACCCCGCCGCTTCGCGGTGGCATCGCCCGCGACCGCGCTGGTCGTCGGTGTTGTCCTGTTGGCCTTGATGATCGTCGATGCGCCGCTGGCCGGTCTCGCGCACCAGAGCATGGCCGCCGGTGGCAGTTCCCTGCCGATCTGGGACTCGGCGGTCTTCGGGGTGGTCGGCTTCGTCGTGGCCTGGCGGCAGCCGCGTAACCCGCTCGGCTGGATCATGCTGGGCATCGCGTTCTTCTTCACGCTCAGCGAGGATGCCAGCTTCTACGCCGTGGCTGACTACGGGCTCCGGCACGGCCGCTTGCCGCTCGGCTGGGTGGCGATGCTCGCGCAGCCCGGCTGGGCGCCCGCCATCGTGTTGATCGGGGTGACTCTCCTGCTCTTCCCCGACGGGCGGCTGCCGCTGCCGCGCTGGCGGTGGGTGCTGTGGGTCTATCTCGCCGTGGCCGGGCTGTGGATAGCCGGAGCCCTCGAGGTCACGGCCGGCGCCATCATCAGCCACCGCATCCAGGTGGATTCCAGTGGAAACCTCCTTCTCCTGAGCGGCACCAACCATGCCGCCGAGTGGTGGAACCTAGTACAGATCCTGTTCTTCCCCTCGCTTGGACTCGCCTGGCTGGTATCGCTGGGCGGCCAGGTGGCCAGCTACCGGCGCTCGTCCTTGGAACGCCGCCAGCAGCTGAAGTGGCTGATGGGCGGCGGCACGATCTGCGTGGTCGGCGGAGCGCTCGGCGTCTTTGTGGTGTCGGGGATCGTGAGCAGCGTAGGTTCCCTGGTACTTCTGGCGCTGCCCGTCAGCATGGGGGTGGCGATCCTGAAATACCGGCTGTATGACATCGACCGGATTGTCTCCCGGACGCTGGCGTACGCGATCGTCACGGGCCTGCTGATCGCGGTCTACGCCGGACTGGTGCTGCTGGCCATTGAAGTGCTGCGGCTGGCCTCGCCGGTGGCGGTGGCCGCCTCGACGCTGGCCGCGGCCGCGTTGTTCAATCCGCTGCGGCGGCGCGTGCAACGACTGGTGGACCGTCGGTTCAACCGGGCCAGATACGACGCCGACCAGACCGTGGCCGCGTTCGCGGCCCGGCTGAAGGACGCCGTGGACCTGGACGCGGTCCGGGCTGACCTGGCCGGTGTCGTGCAGGCGGCCCTGGAACCCGTCCATGCCACCGTGTGGATCAGTCCAGGCGAGTACGGCCGCCCCGGCCATCCTTAGCCGCCATACCCTGGATCCCGTGGCCTTCACCCGACCCCGCCGCTGCGTGGTGATCGGCGCGGGCGTGCTCGGCGCAGCCGTAGCGGCCAGGCTGGCCAGCGCAGGCGTCCGCGTCACGCTGCTCGACCAGGACCAGCCCGGCCGCGCCACCAGCCGCTGGAGTTTCGCCTGGCTGAACTCCAACGACAAGAGCCCCCGGCCGTATCACGACCTCAATCACGCCGGGATCAGGGCCTGGGCTCAACTAGCGCCGGATCTCGACGGCGCCGCCTGGTACCGCCCCGTCGGAAACCTGGAACTGGCGACCACCGAGGCCGCCCGCGCCGACCTGACCGCCCGCGTCCGCCGCCTGGCCAGCTGGAACTACGACGCCCGCCTCATCGACGCGGCGCAAGCCGCCGACTTCGAGCCATCCCTGCGCCTCCCCGGAATCATCGCCGCCGCCTGGTTCCCCGGCGAGGGCTACCTGCTGACCGAGCCGCTCATCGCCCGCCTGGTCGCCCGCGCCGAAAGCCACGGCGCCAAGGTCCTGACCGGCGACCAGGGACACGTGGTGGCCCTGGACCCCACCCCAGGAGGCGCGCCGCCCGGTGTCCGCACCGCCGCCGGCGCCGTCCTGGCATCCGACGAGGTGATCTGCTGCGCCGGCCGCTGGCTACCCAAGCTGGTCAACGCCCCCGACTTGGTCCCCCTGGTCCCCTGGGACACTCCCGGCGCGACCGCCCCTGGCCTGGTCGTCCAGGTCGGCCCCGTCGGCCCGGCGGCCCCGGCCCGGCTCGTGCACACCCCNNTATGCCTGCGCCCCCAGGCCGGCGGCCTGCTGCACCTGGAAGCTCCGGACGCGGCCGTCGACCTGCACACTCCCGACTCCGACCTGCGCCGCTGGGCGACCGAACTCCTGCGCCGCGCCCAGCGCACCGTCCACGGCCTCGACCACGCCCGCGTCGTGACCTACCAGGTCTGCGTCCGCCCGATGCCCGCCGACGGCCAGTCCATCGTCGGCCGCCTCCCCGGCACCACTGGCCTCTATGTCGCCGTCACCCACAGCGGCGTCACCCTGGCCGCCCACCTCGCCCGCCTCATCACCGCCGACCTCACCACGCCCGTCCCGCCCCCCGGCCTGGCTCCCTACCGCCCCGCCCGCTTCCTCGCCGCGCGCGCCCCGTGACCACCCGCCCGAGTCCGGAAGACCTGGCGGCGGCCCGGAACCGCACGATCCCCGACGTCCTCCCGGCGCCGGGCGCGGACCTGCGGGTGCTGTTCTGCGGCATCAACCCCAGCCTGTACTCCGCCGCGACCGGCTGGCATTTCGCCCGCCCGGGCAACCGCTTCTGGCCCGCTCTGCACCTCTCCGGATTCACCCCGCGCCGGCTGACCCCGTCCGAGCAGCATCTGCTGCCCGGCTACGGCCTGGGCATCACCAACCTGGTGGCTCGCGCGACCGCGCAGGCGGCCGAGCTCGACCACGCCGAACTCCTGGCCGGCGGCGAACGCCTGACTGCCCTCGTGCGGCGCCACCGGCCGCGCATCCTGGCGATCGCCGGCGTGACCGCCTACCGGACGGCGTTCGGCCACCCGCGCGCGGTCACCGGCCCGCAGCCGCCACCACCGGACGGCCAACGCGTGTGGGTGCTCCCCAACCCGAGCGGCCTGAACGCCCACTGGACCCTGGACGCCATCGCCGCGGCGTTCTCCGCCGTCCGGGCCGCCGCCGAAGAAAAATCAAGATCATTAAGATCTCTGCTGCGTCCACGGAGGTGCAGGTGACGGGCTCACCACCAGCGGGTTCGAGCGATGATGGCGCCGAACCCGATCCCAGGTTCACCTTCGCCAACGAGCGCACGTTCCTGGCCTGGAGCCGCACGGCCCTCGCGCTGGTCGTCGCCGGGCTCGGCGTGATCCAGCTGCTGCCGCCGTTTCCCGGCGTCCCGTGGGGGCGCCATGTCCTCGGTCTGCCGCTGATCGTGTTCGGCGCCGTGGTGGCCCTGGCCGCCTACCGCGAATGGGTCAGGAACCAGCGCGCCATGCGCCTGGGCCAGCCGCTGGCCCGCTCGCTCATGCCGCTGCTGCTGGCCGTCGTCGTCGCGACGATGGCGGTTATCTCCGCCGTCGTGGTCCTGGTCTCGGCACTCCGGTGACGGCCGGATCCGGCGATCCCGGTGATCGTGTCACGGACGATCCAGGCGCCCTTGTCCCCGGCGGTGCAGGCGCCCCGGTCCCGGACGATATCGAGGATCTCGACCCGGGCCTGGCCCGGCAGCGAACCTCGCTGGCCTGGACC
>PMOU01000065.1:0-3845 GCA_003161205.1 Actinomycetota bacterium
CAGCAGGCTTCTAGACCAGCAGGGACGGCCGGGCCCGGCCGGGCAGCGCCTCGCGGAGCTCTTTCCTGGAGCTGATGCCGAGTTTGGTGAACACCTTGCGCAGATGCCACTCGACCGTGCGCGGGCTGAGGAACAATTTCGCGCCGATCTCCGGGTTCGTCTGCCCGTCAGCCGCGAGCCGGGCGATCTCCGCCTCCTGGACGGTGAGCTCGCCGGCTGTCTCCACCGTGCGCTTGCGCACGTTTTCCCCGGTGGCCAGCAGTTCGCGGCGGGCGCGTTCGGCGAAACCCTCGATACCCATCGCGGTCAGCATCTCGTAGCCGCAGCGAAGCTGCTCGCGTGCGTCCACCCGGCGGTTCTGACGCCGCAGCCACTCGCCGTACAGCAGGTGCGCGCGGGCGAGTTCGGCCCGGATCCGGGTGCGGCTGAGCCGCTGGATCGCCTCGCGATACAGCCGGTCGGCCAGCTCGCCGCTGCTCAGCAGGGCCTGCGAGCGCGTCTGGATCCCGAGCGCCCAGTCGGTGCCGGACGCGCTGGTGGACTCCGCCAGGCGCCGCAGGGCCGCGGTGCCGCGCTCGGGCTGCCCGGTCCGGGCGGCCGCTTCGATCAGCTCGACCAGCGACCACGTCGCCGAACCCTGCTCATCGGGGTATTCGCTGCTCTGCTCGGCCGCGGCCAGCGCCTCGTCGTAGCGGCCTAGGCCGTTGTAAAGGACGGCCTTCGCCCACTCCGTTACGGTTATCCCGATTCCCTCGCCCCGCAGCGTCACTTCCTCCCGGGTGGCTTCCATCAGCACGGTCGCCTCGCCTTCCCGGCCGCGCCACGCCGCGAGGCCAAGGGCGCCGTAGGGCGCGAAGTTGCTCCCCGTGGCGTCCGTCGCCGCCCGCGCTTCGCGGCTCAATGCCGCCGCGGCGGTCAGCTCGCCAGCGAACAGCTCCAGGTAGGCGCGAGAGGTGACGGCGAAGGGAAGCTCGCCCAGTGCGCCGGCGTCGCGGGCCAGCCTGACGTACCGCCGGGACAGCACGTCCCATTGACCGTCATCCCACAGCTGCACCGCCGCGATACACGCCAGCCACAGCCATCGGCGCTCATTCTCCGCGGCCACGTCGCGGCCGAATGCGCGCAGCGCCTGGCGCAGAACCGGCCATCCCGCCGCGCGCCCCTCGGTGACGCCGGCGGCCAGGCCATCCAGGAGAAGATCGGGCCCGCGCAGCGGGTGAGACGGCCTCGGCGCCGCGCGCGCGGCGCGTGCCACCTCCAGCGCGCCTGCGCCCGGATCGGCCAGGCGGCCTGCGAACATGGCCGCGTTCATCGTGGCCAGGTAGGCCGCGCGGGCCAGGTCGGCGTCGAGCCCCTCCAGCTGCCTGGCCGCCTTCAGCAGCACGGGCGGAGCGTCGCTGCCCTGGTCCGAGACGAACGCGAGCCGGGCGTGCAACAGGTCGATGCGAGCCTGCCGGAGCTCGTCTTGCGGTCCGGCCTTGGCCACGCCAAGCAACCTCGGCAGCGCGTCGAACGCCCCCGCCTGGATCTTGGCCTCGGCCGCCGCGAGCGCTCTTTCGGCCCGCTGCGCCGGGTCCGGCGTCAGTGCCGCGGCGCGCTCGAGGAACGCGGCGGCCGCGGCCAGGCCGGCCCGCGCGTTGGCCAGGCCGGCCGACTGCTCGAGTTCGGCCGCGACATCCTCGTCGGGTCCGGCTGCGGCCTGGCCCCGGTGCCAGGCGCCGCGGTCCCGGTCCGCCTGCGAATCGATGGCATCCGCCAAGGCCCGGTGTACCGTCTGCCGGTCCGCAAGCGAGGCGGACTGGTAGGCCGCCGACCGGACGAGCGGGTGCCGGAACCGCACCCGGGCACCGAACTCGAGCAGCCCGGCCTCGGCGGCCGGCGTCCCGGCCTGGGCCGGGATTCCCAGCTGCGCGGCGACCCGCCGCAACAGCACCGGATCACCTGTTGGTTCGGCCGCCGCGACCAGCAGCAGCAGCCGGGTCGGCCCGGGCAGGTCTGCGGTCCGGCGCAGGAAATCCTGCTCGATCTGGTCCGGCACGGGTAGCACCTGTGGCAGGGCGAAGCCGCCGGCTAGCTCGGCCGGCGAGAGTCCCCGCGGCAGCTCCAGCAGCGCCAGCGGGTTCCCCCTGGTCTCGGCCACGATCTGCTCTCGTACCCGTTCATCCATCGGCCACTGAAGCGCCGAGTCCAGCAGCTCCCGCGCATCGGCGGCGCCAAGGCCTTCTACCACCAGCTCGGGCAGCCCGCGGAAGTCGGTGCCCGGCTCCCGCCCGGCGACCAGCACCAGCACGGATCCCGTTACCAGCCGACGCGCCGCGAACGCCAGCACCTGCGCCGACGCCTGGTCCAGCCACTGGGCGTCATCCACGATGCACACCAGCGGCCGCTCCCCGGCCACCTCGGACAGCAAGCTCAGCACGGCCAGGCTCACCAGGAACCGATCTGGCGCCGGACCCGCCTCCAGGCCGAACGCTGTCCCGAGCGCCGCACGCTGCGGACCGGGCACCCGTTCCAGCCGGTCCAGCACCGGGCCGCACAGCTGATGCAGCCCGGCGAACGCCAGCCCCATCTCCGACTCCACCCCCGCGGCCCGCACCACCCGCAGGTCCGCCGCGGACGCCACCGCGTGGTCCAGCAGCGCCGTCTTGCCCACCCCCGCCTCGCCCCGCAGCGCGAGCACCGCGCCGCGCCCGCCGCGCACCCCGTCGAGCAGCCCGCCCAGCACCGTGCACTCGCTACGCCGTCCGCGCAACATGGCCGACCTCCGACCAGGGACGAACCGTTCGGGCTCGATGTCCCGGTATCCGGCCTGATCCGGCCAGTCCGCGCCGCGGTGCGGGGCTAGGTGCCGGGGAGGGCATATCGGTGCATCAATCATGGGATTACCTCAGTCGACGTGATCCTGGCTGGCTCCTATACGACGAGCCTGCCGGTGGCGGGCGCGCACGCCAATGGAGTGCCCTTCACTTCCAGGGCTCCGGAAGTCCCGCAACCGCTGTGGGGATAACCCGAGGCGACGGTGCCGGCGGTCCGCGAAGTGTGGGGTTAACCCGATTGCCGGCCGTCCGGTCCGCGGTCAGTATTTTTCTGTGGCAGGACGAATCCTGATCGTTGACGACAGCCCGCGCTTTCGCGCCGTGGCGGCTGAGCTGCTCGCCATGCGCGGCTTCGAGGTGCTCGACGAGGCTGCGGACGGGGAGCAGGCGCTGGCCGCTGTGGCCGGGAGGCGCCCGGACGGGATACTCCTGGACGTCAACCTGCCGGGATCGGACGGGTTCGCGGTGGCGGCCGCACTGGCCGCCGCCTGTGCCGGCATCCGGATCGTGCTGACCTCTGCCGATATCGGCCACGTTCCGGCCGAGGTCATGAAGACCTGCGCCGCCATTGCGTTCGTGGCCAAGCAGGAGCTGGCCGCCGCGGACCTCAGGACCCTCTTCGCCGGCTAGCCGCGCTGGTCAGGTCCGCAGGTACGTCAGGACGGCGAGGACCCGGCGATGCTCCTCGGGCGACTGATGAAGGCCGAGTTTGTCGAAGATGCCGGTCACATGACGCTCGATGGCGGCCACGGTGACGACGAGGTCGTGCGCGATGCCGCCATTGGACCGGCCTTCGGCGATCAGCGCCAGGACCTGCCGCTCGCGCGGGGTGAGGCTGTCGAGCGGGCCCGCTTTCCGCTTGCGGCCCACCAGTCGCGCCACCACGTCAGGATCGAGCACCGACCCGCCGTCGGCGACGCGCCGCACCGCATCGGTGAACAGTCCCATATCGCCGACTTTCTCCTTGAGCAGGTAGCCGACGCCCTGGGCGCCGTCGGCGACCAGATCGAACGCGTAGCGGTCCTCCAG
>PMOU01000065.1:3944-4150 GCA_003161205.1 Actinomycetota bacterium
CCGGCGCCAGCGGCAGGTTCCCGGTTATGTCCGGTGCGCCGCCGGCAGGTCGGGTCTGGGGGAGGCCCGCCCGGGCCATCCGCTCGGCCACAAGCTGTGCAGCGCATCGCCTGGCCGGCTCGCGTGCTCCTGCGTCGTGCCGGAACCCGGGGCCGGCGTCTGGCCTTGGCCGGCCGCGCGTTCCCGGGCCTGGGCGATGGCCCAGG
>PMOU01000477.1 GCA_003161205.1 Actinomycetota bacterium
TGATCAGCAACAAGACCTACCTCGGCGCGGCCGCGGGCATCCTGGCGGTCGAGGCCTACCACGCGGCCAACATCCGCACCGTGCTGTACGACCGCGGCCTGGCCGCGGACGCCAACGCCATCTCCGCCGCCCGCGACAGCCTCGACGGACCCAGCCACGACGACCAGGGCATCACCGTGGGCGGCAAAGCCAACATCGTCCCCGCCAACTCCAACGGCCTGGCCTTCGGCCGCACTCCGGCCCAGGTGCTGAACATCGTCTACCTGACGCCCGACGTCGCCAACTCCGGCGGGTTCTACCCCAACGGCGTCAACGGCCAGCTGCACACCAGCGGCTGACCTGAGCTCTTCCTACCGTGCTGGCCCGCCGGGACGGATCACGTGACCGTGGCTCGTCCCGGCGCGTGGCCCGTCCCGGCGCGTCCGGCCGACCCGCGCAGCTCAGCGAGACCATCGACGCTGCGAGGCGGTGTAGTCGTCCAGCCGCCAGGTCACCGCCGACTGGGGACGCAGCGCGTAAACCACATCGAAGGCAGGGTCGGCACTGGGCAAGTACTGCTGATCTTCCGGCCTGGTGTATTTCGCCGACAGCGCCGCGACGACGTACCCAACCTCGGCCGGAGCGCCAAGGTCGTCGAGTCGGCCGCGGACGATCAGGACATTTTCTCCGCTTTCCAGATGAACGACGGCTCGCGGGTCGGCCGCGAGGTTCCGGGCCTTGACGGTGTGCCGTTCGCTGTAGAAGTAGAGCGTCTCTTCGGTCACGACGCCCCAGACGGGTGCCGCATACGGGGCGCCTGACGGCGTGGTCGTGCCCAGCCAGTACTGGCGCGGTGCGCAGAGCCGTTCGGCGATCTCGGCCCACGTGATGGTCCCGTCCTGCATGGGGAGATGATCGCACGAGGCACAGCGAGGAAACACGAGGCACTGCGGGGAAAGGTGCGGCTGGAACGTTATGTCCGCGGTGAAACCGCGCAAGGCCCGTGCTTCGTCTGATGCGCGTGAAGAATGAACTGCTGGCCGCCGCCGGGGCCGCCGTGGCGGCATTGCTGATCGCAGGGTGCGGGTCGGGCACGGTCGCAACGCCGGTCATGGCCCGTGGCGTGGCGATCAGGGAGCCGACCGCCGCGCCGCGCCCCTACGGGGCGGCGGATACCGCGTTCGGGCTTGACGTGCTGACCGCATGGTGCCAGGCGGATCCGCGGGCGAACCTCGTGCTGTCACCCTCCAGCCTGGCCAGCGGCCTGGGCATGGCGTATCTCGGGGCGCGCGGCGGCACCGCCCAGGCCATGGCCCGGGTGCTGGATCTGCCCGCGGCCGGCGGGCAGGAGTTGGAGGCCGGCCTGCAAGCGCGGTCGGCGGCCCTGCGCGATCTGGATAGCCCGGGCGTGACGCTGGCCGCAAGCGATCAGGTGTGGGCCGACCCGACGCTGAAGACCCAGCGCAGTTACCTGAACGCCGTGGCGACCGGCTATGACGCCGGCGTGGCGCAGGCACCGTTGCTCAGCGACCCCGATCGCGCCGCCCAGGAGATCAACCAGGCCATCGCGGCCACGACCCGGGGACAGATCCCGCGGCTGCTGTCGCCCGGATCCCTGACCGGCATCGGCTGGGTGCTGACTGACGCGCTCTACCTGCGGGCGGCGTGGGCCACGCCGTTTCAGGCCAGTCAGACCGCACCAGGTCCGTTCAGCACTGCCGCCGGTCAGCGGGCCACGGTGTCCTACCTGAACGGCGGTCCGTATCGCGCCGTCAGCGCGGCAGGCTGGACCGCGGTCCAGCTTCCCTACCGTGGCGGCAAGCTGGTGATGCTCGCGCTGCTGCCGCCCTCCGGCGCGGGCGGCTGCCAAACGCCAGCCGCGTCGGCGCTCAGCGCGATGACGGCCAGGCTGGCGGCAGGAGGCAGCACGGCAGGAGGCAGTACGGCAGGAGGCACCGTGGGCCCGGTCCAAGCCCGGAGTGTCTCGCTGCCCCGGGTGAACCTCGGCGATAAGGTCAGCATGAAGGCCCTGCTGAGCGCGCTCGGCATGGGAGTCGCGTTCACCCCGTCCGCCGACTTCACTGGGCTGTCCCCGCAGGCGTGCTGCATCGGCCTGGTGAAGCAGGCCGCCACCTTGCAGGTCGGCGAGCAGGGGACGGTGGCGAGCGCTGCGACCGCCGTCGGCATGGAGCCGACCGCGATGCGGGTACAGCCCCCGCAGGTCGTGTTCGACCGTCCCTACCTGATGCTGGTGACCGCGAGCGCGACCGGCGAACCGCTGTTCCTGGCCAGGGTCACCGACCCCGCAATGCACTGACCGATGATCTAGCCGTCATGCGGTCCAGGTGTGCAGGAAGGCCGCGTCCTTCGCCGAGATATCCGAACGGAACATGGGGTGCAGGTCCATCGACGGCGCGCGCAGGAATTCGCGGTGCAGCTCCCGGACCGCGTCGGGGAAGTCCAGAACCACCTCGGGCACGAACGGCCCCGCCTTGTAACCGCGCCGTTCCAGCTCGAAGACGTAGCCCTCGGCCCCGAGCACGGTTCCGTTCCGCAGCCGGTCCACGATCGACGAGCTCAAGAAGCAACTCCTTCTCCAGCGAATCTGGCGGGTGTGAACCGCCCGATGTCATAGACGGTGCCCTGCTGCAGGGCGAGCTGGGCGAGCACCCGCCCCACCCAGGGCGCGAACTTGTATCCGGTGCCGCGCCAGCCGACCCCGGTATAGAGGCCGTCCGCGCCGGGGACCGCGCCCAGGATGAACTCGTCGTCAGCCACCAGGTCATACCAGCAGGTGTCGACGCCGCTAGCGATGGCGACGTCGACGACCTCCGCGTCGCGCAGCCCCGGCAGGCACTCGGCCACGAATTCCTCCACGCTCCCGATCTGGTTCGGCGTCCGGGCCACATCGGGCGGATTGTAGAAACCGATCTTGACCCCGGGTGTCTTCCCGTCGTAGATGGGATGGCCGTAGATCCCGATGTCCAGGTAGGCGAACACCGGCATCACGTCCTGGGTGAAGGCGGCCCGCGACGCGGCCGGGGGAATAAAGTACTTGGACTGCACCGGGCGGTCGGGGCTGAGCGGGAATCGGACACCGCAGCCGGGCACCTGCCCGAGCACGTCGTTGGTCCCCAGGCCCGCGGTCACGACCAGAACATCGGATTCCACCGGGCCGTCATCGGTGGCCACGACCCAGGTCCCGCCGGACCGGGTAATGCCGCGCGGCTCGCAGTTCTCCACCACCCGCACGCCGCGGGCCCGCAGCCCCTCGCGCAGGGCCCCGGTCACCGCGGCCAGGTCGGCGAACCCGGCGTCCACGTCCAGCCAGCCGCTGTCCGCGTCGAACTGCGGGAACCGCTGCCGCAGCTGCGCACCGGACAGGGCCTCGCGGGGCAGCTGCAGCTGCTCGAGCACGGCGTAGCTCTCCACCGCGTAGGTGCTGTCCAGATCCGGCGTGACGCTGGCCTTCACCAGGTTCAGGCAGCCGCAGTCGACCAGCAGCTGACGGCCGAAGTCCCGCTCGAGCTCCCGCCACAGCCGCCGTGCCTCGACCGCGAGCCGGGCGTACTCCGGATCACGGTAGTCGTTACGCACCGATCTGGTCAGGCCGAAGGACGCGGTGGCGGGATCGCCGATCCGGGACCGGTCAAGCACGGTCACGGTCTGCGCCTGCGGCGCGGCGTAGTACGCCGTCATCAGCCCCATGACACCGCCGCCGATGATCGTCAGCCGCCCGGCCAAGGTCACGCTCCTCATCCGCCACTACGTTCGTGCCAGGCGCCATCGCCGCTGCCAGACATCGTACCTAGCTGTCACTTATGTCGGGGCCATGACACCATAGGGGTATGCACGTCGTCGGCCTGGTGCTGCACCCCGAACGCGACTGCGGCGGGGCGGTAGGCGCGATCCTGGACTGGGCGGCACGCCGGAGCATCCAGGTTGTTGCCATCGACACCGATGTCGCCAAGCTGGATTGCGCCGCCGAAGGGGTGAGCGCCGAGGAGTTCCGCCAGCGGGCAGACCTGATCGTCAGCCTGGGCGGCGACGGCACGATGCTGCGCGCGATGCGGCTCGCGGACCGGCTGAGCTGCCCGGTCCTGGGGGTGAACCTGGGCAAGCTGGGCTTCCTGGCCGAGGTGGACGTGCCCGATCTGCCCAGCGCGCTGTCGGCGATCGATGCCCGCGAGTTCACCACCGAACCGCGGCTGGCCGTGGACGCGGTCCTGGGCGNNGCGACCCCGACCGGCTCGACCGCCTACAGTTTCTCCGCCGGCGGGCCCATCGTGAGCCCGAGCGTCGAAGCCCTGCTGGTCACGCCCGTCGCGCCGCACTCCGCCTACAACCGCGGCCTGGTCATCTCGTGCGCCGACGAGCTGAGCCTGGATGTCCTGTCCTCCAGTGGCCGGCTCGCGGTGGAGGCGGACGGCAACGTGGCCGCGTACGTCGAGCCCGGCGACCACATCGACCTGCTGTCGCGTCCCGGCGCCGCCCACGTGGTCCGCCTCGGCCGCACCACCTTCTACCAGCGGGCCCGGCGCAAACTCCGGTTGACCGACTCCGCCGAGCTCTCCGCAGACACCACCGTTCGTTAGGTGCAAAAGAATTTTTTTCTCCGAACGGTCGTGGTACCTCCGTCCGGGCCCCTTACAGCGATTCGGGGGGAGCCAGGTACGGCCGCTGATCCGCCTTCGCCGTCTCGTAGCGCGCGCGGGCCTCGCGGGTGGATTCCAGTGCGGACACCTCGGCCACCGGCTCGTCCCGCCACGCCTGGCTGTCCGGGGCCGGCACCGACGGGTCGGTCGCGATGTGCACGAGCACCGGGCCGCCGGTCCACTGCCGGGCGTGCGCCAGCGCGTCGGCGAACTCCGCTATCGTCGCCGTCCGGAGCACCTGGACGCCGAGGCTCTGGGCGTTCGCGGCCAGGTCGACCGGGAGCACGCCGCCGTCAAGCCGCTGGTTGTCCACCAGGATCACGATGAGCTTGATGCGCTCCTGCACCGCGGTCACCAGTTCCTGGGCATTCATCAGGTAGGACCCGTCGCCCACCAGGACGAACACCTCGCGGTCCGGGTCGGCCAGCTTCGCGCCCAGGCCGCCGGCGGTCTCGTACCCCGTGCCGTACTCGACGTGGTACCCCTTCGGGTCCCGGGCGCGCCACAGTTTTTGCAGGTCACCCGGCATGGATCCGGCGGCGCAGACCACCACGTCNNGTCGGCTCCGCGGCCTCGTTGACCGCTCCGATGATCTCGGACTGAGCCGGGAGCGGCTGGTGGCCGAGCGCGTAGGACCGCCCCACGGCCTCGTCCCAGGCGGCCGCCAGCCGGCGGGCTTCGGCGCGGTAGGCGTCTGCGGTGGACCAGCTGCCCAGCGCGCGGGCCAGATCACGCAGGGCCATCTGAGCGTCCGCGACCACCGGGCTGCCCGCTAGCTTGACCGCGTCCGGGGCCGCGATGTTGATGTTGACGAAGCGCACCCGCGGGTTCCCGAACGCGGTCCGCGACGCGGTGGTGAAATCGCTGTACCTGGTGCCGATGCCGATGACGACGTCGGCCTGCCTGGCCATCTGGTTGGCGGCGGCGGTGCCGGTGCTGCCGATGGCGCCGAGCGCCAGCGGGTGGTCATAGCGCAGCGACCCCTTGCCGGCCTGGGTCTCCGCCACCGGGATGCCCGCGGCCTCGGCCAGGAACCGCAGCTCCTCGGAGGCCTCGGAGTAAATGACCCCGCCACCCGCCACGATCAGCGGCCGGGACGAGGCGCGGATGAGCTGGACGGCGCGGATCAGCGCGACGGTCTCGGGCGCCGGCCGGGGGATATGCCAGACGCGCTCGTCAAACAGTTCCTCGGGCCAGTCCCACGCCTCCGCCTGGACGTCCTGGGGCAGCGCGAGCGTCACCGCGCCGGTCTGCGCCGGGTCGGTCAGGACCCGGGTCGCGGCCAGCAGCGCGGAGGGGAGCTGCTCCGGGCGCCAGATCCGGTCGAAGAACACCGAGACCGGCCGGAACGCGTCGTTGACCGACACGTCGAGCCCGCCGGGGTACTCCAGCACTGACGAGGCTGGCCTGGTCGCGAACACGTCGGCGGGCAGCAGCAGGACAGGCAGCCGGCTGATGGTGGCCAGGGCCGCCCCGGTGACCATGTTGGTGGCGCCCGG
>PMOU01000579.1 GCA_003161205.1 Actinomycetota bacterium
ATGGACAGCCGCTGCCGCTGGCCAACGGACAGCTTGCCGAACTGGGTCTTCTGCTTGCCGGTCAGGCCCAGCGTTTCCATGAGGGCCCGCCAGTCGGCCGGCGCGGCGTAGAACGAACTGTACAGCCGCAGCGCCTCGCCGACCCGCAGCCGCTGCGGCAGCTCGGCGGCCT
Organism: Actinomycetota bacterium; assembly: GCA_003161205.1. Next base: position 173 of record PMOU01000579.1, read on the forward strand.
GCAGCTGGACGCCGAGACGCNNTCGGTGACCTTGCCGCGGTCGAGGGTGAAGATCCAGATCTGCTCGACTTCGAAGCGCCGGCCGGTCGGCTGAGGCATTCGGGGATGCCACCCGGTGTGCGTCCCACTGGCCACGAACCGAACGACCACCTGGTCGCCCTCGGCGATCAGTTCCTGGGGCGCCATCGCGATGTCAGGGAACGCGGCGAGCTGCTGGGCGAAGCCGTCGAAGGCTGCGCCTGGATTCGTCGGCCTCGCCATGGATGATCTTGTTGTGGTCGGTTACCTCCGGAGCGATGTGATCGGGCAGGTCGCCGACCCGGTGCTCGTTCAGGGCCTGGAACAGGCTGCGGATGGTCTGCTTATTTACCTCGGTAGTGGTCACGTTTACCTCGGTAGCGGTCACGATGATTCTCCTTCCCGTTCATTCTTACGATGTAAGATGTTATACTTACGTCGTAAGATGTGTCAAGCGAGAGGAGATCTGAGTGGCCAGCCGCAGTCAGGGCGAGCGTGCCGGGCTCAGCCGCGAATTGGTCCTGGATGCTGCGGTTGCCCTGGTGGACAGCGAGGGTTTGGACGGGATGTCCATGCGCAAACTCGGCGCGGCCCTCGGCGTGGAGGCAATGACCCTTTACCACTACGTGCCGAACAAGGCGGCCCTGCTAGACGGGCTGGTCGAGTGGGTCCTGCAGCACAGCGCCACCGCCTCGGCCCTCGCCGACGGCCTGTCCTGGGACCGGATGCTGTTCCGCTACGCGGAGACGCTGCGCGCGACCCTGCTGGGTCATCCCGGAGTCCTGCCCCTGTTTTTCACCCGCCCGGCGGTGACCCCGCAGTCGCTCAAGGCAGTCGAAGACGGCCTTCGTGTGCTTGCCGAAGCGGGCTTCGCGCTGCTAAGGGCGCTCGACATGATCAACGTCCTCAGCATTTTCGTGGTCGGCCACGCCATGGCCGAGGCCGGCACCGCCGAACTCAGCCGACGTGGCGATCCCGGATTGGCGACCGCCTTGGCGCAGCTCGACGTCAGCGACCTGCCGCTCGTCATCGAAGCGGCGCGCCTCGCCCAGGACGCCGATGACCAAAGCCGATTCCTGTTCGGTCTCGATGCCCTTCTCTACGGCTTCGCCCGGTGGCAAGAACCAGGCGAGCAGACGGCGCACCGCGAGTGATTGGTCGGTTGACCGCGACAGGACCGTCCGGCTGCCCGTCAGCGCCATCCCCGCGAGCGCCACCCTTCCTCTGCGAAGATGTGGCGGTGGGATGGGAGGCACTCGAGCAGTGGGGTGACAACGTCGTTCGCGGCGAACAGCTCACCGGCGGAGCTGGCGTCAACGGGGTGTGGAGCGTGCGTGTCAGCGGGCACCTCGCGGTCGGTCGTCTCGGCCAGCGCAGCGACGCTGATCTTGCCTGGGAGACCGGCCTGCTGCGACATCTCCACCGTGAAGGGATGCCGGTGCCAGAGCCGATCCCGACCACGGACGGCCGGCACTTTGCCGACGGCCTGGTGGTGATGACCTACGTGGAGGGCGGACCGCCCGAGACCGAAGCCGACTGGCGTCGCGTCGCCGGCACACTCCGCCAGCTGCACCGGCTGACACAGGGCTGGCCACAGCGCCCGGGCTGGCGATCGTCGGCCGGCCTCCTGCATGCCGAGACCGGGACCAGGGTCAACCTCGGCGCGATGCCGCCTGAGGGTGTGGCTCGATGCCGGGCAGCGTGGGCGCGGCTCACCGGTCGCACGACGTGCGTCGTCCACGGCGACCCCAACCCTGGCAACATCCGCATGACAGCGGATCGCGTCGCGATGATCGACTGGGACGAGTCGCATGTCGACGTCCCCGACCTCGACCTGGCGCTGCCGCACAACGCCGCCGGTCTCGGCAACGACGCGTATGACATCGCCGCGCAAGCGCGGGCCGCATGGGAAGCCGCCGTCTGCTGGGACCCCAGCGGGACCGACCAGTTCGCAGTCAAGCGGCTCGCCGAAGTTCGCGCGATCTGAGCAACCTCGCACGAGGCGCAGACTCACTCACGTCGGCAGATCCGGATGACGTTAGCGCACAGATCGACCTGGTCGGTGTGTCCTGGCTGGTGATCAGCGACGAGCTGTCACGTGCACCGAACAGCGGGTACGCGCCGGCAGGACGCAGGGTTGACAAGGTATACCCCCGCATATAACCCTGATAGGGGTTACAAGGAGGAGAGATGCCGAAGATCAACGTTTACCTGCCAGACGACCTCGCCGCGGCCGTGCGCGCAGCCGACGTTCCCGTCTCCGCTGTCTGCCAGCGAGCGCTCGCAGACGCGGTCCAGGTCATTCAGAAGGCGCGGAAGGGCATCGCAGCGCTGCGAAACCCCCAATTCGACCCCGACTCACACCCGCAGTTCGCAGCCCGGCTGGTGAACCGCATGACACCGCGGCTGCGTCAGGCCCTCGCCCTGGCCCGGGACGCATCGGCCACCACACACCTGGTCACGACACGGCACCTGCTCCTCGGGATCGTGGACCAGCACGACAACATGGCCGTTCGGCTGCTTCAGTCGCTCGGCCAGGACGTGGACATGATCCGAGACGCGGCCGAGCAGCCCGACTGCGACGAACCCCTGCCCGCAGCGGTTTCCGCCGCCACCGAAGAAACCACACCTTCCGGGGACGCATCCTTGTCCGCAGAGGCATCCCTGTGGACGGGCCTGACCCTGCCCAGCCGGATCGCGATCGGAGCCGCGGCGGAGGCATCGATCGACCTCGGCCACAACTACCTTGGATGCGAACACCTGCTCCTCGGGCTCCTCGACGACCCGGGCAGCGGCGCAGGTCAGGTGCTGCATAGGGCCGGTATCGACAAAGCGGGCATCCGCCGCGCCATCACCTCAGCAGCCGCGGGATTCGCCCAAGCCCGCCAGGCCACGGCCGCAGCCGACACCGCCAGGCTGGACGAGCTCAGCCAGCGCCTCGAAGCTATCGAGAGCCGTCTCACCGCTGCGCATCTGTGACCTAGCTGGTTGTCGCCCTGGTGCTCGTCGGCTGCTCACCGGACCGGCATCATGACGGCATGCCTGGTCCCCGGCAAGATGGGAAGAATTGTACTTTGGGTCTCAGCGTCGCCGACCTAGCCGACCGGGCTGACATGACCGTCGATGACATTGAGTGCATCGAAGAGGGCGGCACCGAGCCCACCATCGCTCCGCTGCGGCGGCTAGCCGCCGCTCTCGATTCGGACGTGCACCTGACCCCAGGACACGACCTCGGCTCCGTACGGTTCGGACCCCACACCGCCTGAGGTGATGGCCCAGCGGCTTGGGTTGAGACAGCCCTCATGCGGAGGCTCACCTTCGCCGTTGTGCTCCGCTGCCATTGTCAGCGGCGTCACGCACGCTCATGCATGCCGCTGATCGCGCGTATAGTCCGCGGCGGCCGCGCGGATAAGCGCAGGTGCCCTCGGCAGATCCTGCTGAATCGGGCCGCCCACATGCGCGTGCGTCACACTCATGGTTAGTGGCCACGAAGGACGAGCCCACCTGGAGAACGCGCACATGTCCGCTCCGCTTGCCGGCGTTGTGCCGGTTGTGCCGACCATCTTCTACGACGACGAGACCGTAGACCTGGACGGCACGGCGCGCGTGGTGGACTACCTGATGGACGCCGGGGTCGACGGGCTGTGCCTACTGGCCAACTATTCCGAGCAGTTCTCGCTGACCGACGCCGAACGCGACGCGATCGCCCGCACGCTTGTCGAGCGCATCGCGGGACGGCTCCCGGTAATCATCACCACCAGCCATTACAGCGCCCGGGTCGCGGCCGCGCGCAGCCGCGCGGCCCAGGACATGGGCGCGGCGATGGTGATGATCATGCCGCCCTTCTTCGGGGCCACCCTCACCGCGGGCGGGCCTGCGGTGATCGAGTACTTCAAGCAAGTGGCGGGCGCGATCCACATTCCGGTCATGGTGCAGGATGCCCCGCTGTCGCCGACGCCGCTATCAGTCAGCCTGCTGATCGACCTGGTCCGGCAGGTACCCCAGGTGCAATACGCCAAGATTGAGGTGCCGCAGGCCGCGGACAAGCTGCATGAGCTGGTCAGCGCCCTTGGCGACCACCTGCCCGGCCCGTTCGACGGCGAAGAGTCCATCACCTTGATCCCGGACCTGGACGCCGGGGCCGCCGGCACCATGCCCAGCTCGATGGTTCCCGCCGAACTCGGCCAGATCCTGCGCCGTTACCGCTCCGGTGACCGGGCCGGCGCGGTGGCCGACTGGGAAGACCTGCTCCCGCTCATCCATTTCGAGAACCGCCAATGCGGCCTGCGCGCACAGAAGATCCTGCTAGCCGAAGGCGGCATCACCGCTTCGGACCGGACCCGCGCGCCGCTCGGGCCGGTATCACCCAGAACCCGCCGCGGCCTGATCGAACTGGCGGCAAAACGCGACCCGCTGATCATGCGCTGGGCCCAGTAATCACGTCCTCGCTGCCCGGGAGACATCCGGCTCTGCATGATATGTGGGTGATCTTCATAAGGATCTTGACAGGCTGAGTGGCCTGTTCTTATGGAGAGGGAGGGCCTCGCATGCCTGCTGCTGCTGTCCGTTTGACCCGGTCGCGGGATGCTGCCGGTGGCGTGGTGGCGCGTCTCGGCGTGCCGCTGCTGGATGAGTACCTGGAGTTCCTGGCGGGCCGGTGCCGGCCGAACACGGTGCTGGCTGTGGCGTATGACCTGAAGGTCTTCTTCACCGTGGTGGCGAAGCCGCCGCGGCGGATCCGGCCGGCTGATGTGCTGGCGTTCATGACCGCGCAGCCTACGGGCGGGGAAGGCCGGCTGCAGATCGCCGGGCAGGTGAGGGCGGGGTGTCGGCGCGGACGCTGCGGCCGGCTGGCGGTCGCCGCGGGCGCGGGCCGGCGGCTAGGCCGTTCCCGGCCGCGAACCAGGGCTAGGCTGGCCGGTTCCGCAGACTCCGCCACTCCGGCTCCCGGGCTGCAAGACATCCATGCGCGAGACGGGGACGGACATGCATCTCTTGCGGAGAAGTGGCCTGCCGGTCAGTCAGCGGATCGAAACTAGTTAATTGTTGGTTCAGAGGAACCGCGTTGCTTTATTTGCCCACTGGTGGATCGCGCTGCGGACGTGGGTCACTCGTGGTGTTGGGGCGGGGTCATGCCCGCGGGCATGAGGGCGTCGACTTCTTTGCTGGCGATGGGGACGATGATGAAGCGGGCGGTGAGGAACCACAGGAGGAACAGCCCGATGGCGGGGAGCTGGGACAGCAGGGAGGCTTGCAGGACGGCGTGCTCGGGCTGGGTGTAGACGATGGCGACCCGGAGGACGGCTTCGGCCAGGAGCATGATGCCCAGGGTGATGGTCTGGGCTCGTTCGGCGGTGCGGAAGCGGGCTGATTCGGTCCAGGCGCGATCGAACGCGGTGGCCCGGATGGGGTCTCCGCCGGCGGCGATGGGGCGGGTGACCTGCATCATGAAGGGCCGGGTGCGGACGGTGGCCAGGACGTAGAGGCCGGCGATGGTGGTGTAGACGGCGGGGCGGGCAAGGACAAAGCGGGGGTCGGAGGAGATGAGGGTGAGGGTGACGCTGACGGCGAGCTCGGCCAGGACGAGGAGGGCGAAGCTGTCGAGGTGGCGGTGGCCGGCGCGCAGCAGCAGCACGCTGGAGATGGCGGCGACCAGGGTGCCGGCCGCGATCGAGGTGGTGGTGCCCGCTCCGGCGGCTGCTGAGGCGAGGGTTGCCGCGCAGGAGGCGGCGGTGCCGGCGGCGGCGAGAACGAGGCGGGTCGTGCGGCTAGCCCGGGGGGCCAGGCCAGCCGCGCTGGCCTGGCCGC
>PMOU01000446.1 GCA_003161205.1 Actinomycetota bacterium
CTGTCCGGGCACGGCGACAGCGGCCGGCGGGATAGCTACAGCCTCGATGCGTGGGCCCGGGAGGTGCTCGCCGTCGTCATCGACGCCGGGATCACCGCCCCGCCCGTCGTGATCGGGCACAGCATGGGCGGCTTCGTCACGCTGCGGCTGGCCAGCCTGGTCGGGCCCCGCATCGCCGGAGCAGTCGCCATCGACTCGCCCGTGCGGGATCTAGCGCCAGAGGACTGGGCGGCGCGCCAGCGGCGGGCGTTCGGGCCGCTGCTGGTCTACCCGACCCGTGAGGAGGTCATGGCCCGCTTCCACCCGGTCCCCGATCAGCCCATGCTGGCCTATGTCGCGGATCACGTGGCCGCCACCTCGATCCGCCGCGTCGAACGCGGCTGGACGTGGAAGTTCGACCCAGGCGTCTTCGCCCGGGACCAGTTCACCCCCGCGCTGCTCACCCGGCTGGATTGCCGGGTGGCGCTCTTCCGGGCCGAGTATGGCATCCTGACGCCGCAGCAGGGCGATCTCATGTACGACCGGCTCGGCCGCGTCGCCCCGGTCGTGGAGATCCCGGCCGCGGGTCATCACATCATGCTGGACCAGCCGATCGCCCTGGTCGCGGCGCTCCGGACCCTGCTTTCGGACTGGGACCACTCGCTGCCCGCGCCGCCTGAGGGCTAACCCGTCTCCACCGGGCATAACCGGTCCTCGCTGAGGATCATGGCCTCGCTCCCGCCGAGGACGGGCTCGCTCCCGGTGATCTTCTCGATTGAGCGCAGCGCCTCCTCGACATGGTGGCGCATGAGGCCGGCCGCGGCGGCGCCATCCCGGGCGCGGATCGCCTTCGCGATCTCCGAATGCTCGGCTCCCGTGCCATGGTCGAAGTACCGGTCATGCAGCACGATGATCCTGTACCGGTCCGTCCGGTCCCAGAGGTGTCCCAGGATCTCTGCCAGCACCTTGTTATGGGATGCGGCGTAAATCGCGAGATGGAAGTCGCGATGGGCGGCGAGGCGGCCGCGCTGGTCCAGGGGCCGTCGCTGGTTAGCCAGGGCCTCGATGGCGCCAGTCTCCCGGTCGGTAGCCTGGCCGGCCGCCAGCGTCGCGGCGAACGGATCAAGTTGCTCGCGAGTCACACAGAGCTCGTGTAGCTCCTGCCAGGTCAGGGGCGCGACACTGACAATCTTGTGAGCGCTGAGCGCAACAAGCCCTTCGGCCTCGAGCCGGCGCAGGGCCTCGCGCAGCGGCGTGATGGACAACCCGAGATCGGCCGCGAGCCTTTCCTGGTTAATGGTTGAACCCGGCGGGAGCGATCCTTCGAGAATGCGTTCTCGCAGTGTCAGGTAAGCCGCTTCGGCCTTAGTCAATGCGCTGATACCGGGCCGTTGGCTGCCGGAGCGGGAAGACTCGCTCAATAGGTTTCCCCCTACAGCCGGCCCGTCGTGGTGCTAGACATGATAAGCGCCTGTCTGGCCCGAAGTGACGCTCTAGCGCCATGGCCACGGCCACCGTCTCGGCATCGTGAAACGGCCGGCCTATCACCTGGATCCCGACGGGGAGCCCTTCACGGGAGTACCCGCACCGCACGACAGTGACCGGCACCTTGAGCAGGGTAACCGCACGGCAGCAGCTTTCTATCTGCGGACCCGTGAGTTCCTCGCCATGCACCGTGAACCGGTCCGTACCGGGCGGGAAGGCCGGCACCGAAGCGACTGGCAGCAGCACGATGGGCCAGTCCCGCATGAACGTGTAGACCTCGGTCCGGATTTGGTCGGCGGCCGCGGTCAGCTCGCGGAGAGCCGCCGGTCCCGATGGCGGCGGCACCGCGGCCAGCATCGCGCGCACGTAGTCGGTCAGCTGCCCCTCGTGGCCGCCCGCGAGCGCGTGATGATCCGGCAGGCCCTCGAGGTCGCGCAGCGCCGCGTATACCTCTTCGGCCCGGTCAAGTCCGGGCGGGCGGCGGGCGGCGACCCGGGCCCCCGTGCGTGCCAGCGCCCGCGCGGCCGCCTCGACGACAGCCACCAGGTCAGCTCGGACCGGATAGCTCCCGTCGCCATCGCACCAGGCGACCGCCAGAGCGCTGACCGCGATGGTCTCTGGCTGCCCGATCGGCACCGGCACGGTGTTGCCGTCGATGTCGTCAGGGCCGGCCATCACCTGCAGGAGCGGCCACAGGTCCGCCACCGAGCGGGCCATGGGCCCGATGGTCTGCAATCTGGCCTGCAGCGACACTGTGCTCGGCGGGACGGGCGCCGGGCCCGGCGCAAACGGGAGCTGACCTGTTCCCGGCACCAGGCCAGGCGTGGGCCGCAGCGACGCCAGGCCCGTGCAGTGCGCGGGCAGCCGGATTGAGCCGCCGTAATCGGTGCCGATCCCGAATGCCGCCATGCCCGAGGCCACCGCAGCCGCGTCTCCTCCGCTCGATCCGCCGGGGGAAAGGCCTGGGCCGATCGGGTTGAGCGTCTCACCGAACAAGCGGTTCCGGGTATGCAGGGCCAGTCCGAACTCCGGGCAGTTGGACTTCCCGATGAGGACGGCAGCCGCCGCCACGAGCCGGTCAACGGCCGTGGCTCCCCAGGAAGGCCGATAGTCCCGCAGGAGCAGGCTTCCCGCCGTCGACCTGAGTCCCCGGGTGGCAATCAGGTCCTTGACGGTGAAGGGCACGCCGGCCAGCGGACCGGGATCGGCGCCTGACGCAACCGTTTTGTCGATTCCGGCGGCCTGCGCCCGCGCGCTGTCCTCGGCGACAGTGACGATCGCGTTCAGCTCGGTGTTCCTGGCCCGGATCTGTTCGAGATGAGCCTGGAGGACCTCGCTCGCCGTGATGCGGCCGTGCCTGACCTGTTCGGCAATCATCCAGGCCGGCCAGCCGGTCACCGGCTGGCCGAAGACGCTCGCGTCGACCGGCATGGGCTATTGCCCGCTCCGGGGCACCGTAGCACCCGGGTCATGCGGCTCCTGGTGGTGAGGACTGTCCTCCCAGGCGATGGCCCGGATCGGGGATCCGCTTGAATTCGGGACAGGCAGCGGAAGCCCGCAGAACCTCACCCGCCGTCCGGCCAGGCCAGCGAGGTTCGTCAGCCCCTCGATAATGTAGATCCCGGCCGCCAGGCAGATGCGGTGCGCCGGCCAGGGATCGGTTACCCCGGGAAGGTAGCACTGGCGCACGCAGACGCCGTCGTACACGTGCTCGAAGCCGAACGGTTCGACGCCGACGGCATGTACCCCCGCGTCGACCAGCCACTGGGCCCCGTCGGGGGTGACATAGGTCTGGTCCACCAGGAACTGCTCAGCGGTGCCCGGCTCCTCCCCCGAATAGATCAGGACGATGTCACCCGCGCGGATGCCGGGGCGGGCGCGGGCGAAGTCGCTACCGGTCAGGCCGCGGCCGCGGGCGAAGGAGCAGTCGATGACGGCGGCTTCGCCGAAGAGCTTGCTGAGGTCAAGCTGGTCGACGCTCGGGGCGCCGCGGACGACGTGACTCGGTGCATCAAGGTGGGTCCCGAAATGGTCATTCAGGGTCCACTGGCACTGCGCGCCGTTATCGCCCGCGTCCCAGCTCCGCAGCCAGGAAAACTCAAGGTCTTTGACGGGTGAATCTCCTACTGCGAGCTTTCCGGCCAGGGCAATCAACGTGTCGTGTGTCATCGGCCGGGTCAGATCATAGATTTTCGGTGACCATGCCATCGATCAGATCCTCACGTTTCCTCACCCGCAGCCGTGCTGGCGACGGCGTCCCTGATGTGTCGCACCGCACGGCGGAGATCGTGCTCGGCACCTCCGAACTGAAGCCGGAAATGCCCCGTACCGCCAAAGGCCGAGCCTGGGCACACGGGCACACCAAACTGTACGACCAGGTCGTGCGTCAACCGCTCAGCGTCTCCGGCGAATCCAGGAAAGAGGTTCAGGCCACCGCGGGGAGGCAGGCAGCTGAGCCCCGGGATAGCGGCGAGCTCGGCCGCCAGGGCCGGGCCCCGGGCCGCGGCGTCGGCGACCATCCGCTCGACCCATTCCCTCGGCCCGGTCAAAGCGGCGAGTGCCGCCGCCTGGGCCGGCCGGCTTACCGCCAGGACCGACCATTCCAGCAAGGCCGAAACTCGGCTGAGCAGATGTGCAGGCATTACCGCGTAGCCGATGCGCAGTCCCGGCATCGCATAATCCTTGGAAAAGGACCCCACCAAGACACTGCTGGGCCATCCGCTCGCCGCTCCCGCGGGGGAAAGGTGCGGGTGCCCGCCGTAGACGAAATGCGCCAGGGATTCGTCGCTGAGCAGTATCAAGCCGGCTCGATCCGCGAGCTCCACGGCGGCCGCGATATCGGCTTCGTCGTAGACATAGCCAGTTGGGTTCACGGGCGTGTTGACATAAAGGATCTTGGTCCGCTTGGTCAGGAACGTCTGCGCAGCCTCCCAGGACGGCCGGAACTGGTCGCCGGCCGGGCTGGGAAAACGCACCAGGCGGCCGCCAGCGCGCCGGACTAGTCCCTGGATGAAGAAACCCGGCGCGGGCATCAGCACCTCATCGCCCGGCTCGAGAATCGAGCGGAATACCAGGTCCAGCGCGTGCATGGCGCCGTCGGTAACCAGCACCTGCTCCGGTGCGGCCCGGACGCCCCTGTCCGCCAGGCCGACAGCGATCGCCTCGCGCAGCCCCGGCTCGCCGCGGGACGGCGCATAACCCTGGCGGGAGACCGACGCGGCCACCGCCTCCCGGACATGGTCGGGCAACCGGACGTAGGGCGAGCCGCTCAGGTAAAGCCGCGCGTCCGGATGATATTTCTGCACCAGGATCTCCACCAGCCGTGTGATCGGCTGATCCGGCTCGCCGGTATCCCACATCGTCGTGTCGGCTCTTATCAGCGCGGTGTCACCTGCCTCTTTTACGGAGAATCACCAGATGCCCGGGTCTCAGGTGCGGGCGGTCGGCTGAGCCTCGGGCTCCCTCGCCTCCTCGAACGCCGCTCGCCCGATCACGGCCTCAGCCCTGGCAAAGCGGTGCCGCAGCACGAAGGTAAGCGCTATGCCCACGACGAGATAAATCAGCACCACCAGCGGCAGGTAATCGTAAGGAGGTGACTGCGGGCCGCCGAGCGGGCTCAGCGACCAGAGCGGGTAGACCATGACGGCGATGCCGATGAGGGGCAGCACCACGTGCAGGAACGGGTTGAACAGCCGGCGCAGGCTAGTCCGGAAAACGACGAAGGTCGAGACAAAGATAAGCACGTAGACCGGCACCATGGAAAAGGTCAGCACGGTGCCAAGGTAGGCGTACGTGTTCTCCGGACCGACCCACTCACCGAGGATGACGAACAGCACGAGCGCGAGGGCGGTCTCGGCGACGACGGCGACGACCGGGGTCTTGTGCCGGGCGGAGACCCGGCCCAAAGCGGCCGGCAGCAGCTTGTCCCGGGCCATGGCGAAGTAAATGCGCGATACGGCCAGCGTGGTTAGCAGCAGCGATGCGGTAAAACTTGTCACCCCGGCAATGTCAATAGCCAGCCGGAACTCCGGATTCGCGAACCGTTCCGCCAGTGTGTCGAAAGGGGCGGCGTTGGCGGCCAGGTCGCTGACGTGATTGGTGCCGAAGCCGATGACGGCGGCGTACGAGCCGAACGTCAGGAAGACGCCGCCGATGATCACCGCCAGGAAGAGCGCGAGCGGGATGTGGCGGCGAGCTTTGGTGGCTTCCTCGCCCGTGGTGGCGACGGCCTCGAATCCGACGAAAGACAAGACGCCGAACACCATTGCGCCGCCGAGCGAGCCGAACCCGGAAGGCGGTTTGAAGGGGGCTACCGTGTTACCTGCTGCCCCGCCTTTCGCGACGACGACGACACACAACGCGGTGACGATCAAGAGCTCCACGACCAGGATGACCAGGCCGGTGCGCACGGACGTCCGTACGCCGACGATATTGAACGCTGTCACCAGGACGAGCAACACCAGCGCGATAATGATCCAGTTCAGCTTGACCCCGTAGCGCGCCAGGATGGTTGACACGTAGTCGCTCTCACCTGCGTAAACGCCGGGAACCACCAGGAAGGACCCGGCGAGGACCAGCCAGCCCACAATGAACCCGGACCGCTGGCCGAGCGCGCTGCGGATCCAGGAGTAGTAGCCGCCCGCACTCGCCTGGTGCTTAGCCAGCTGCGCCATGCACGCCGCCACGATGAGCATGGCGACAGTTGACAGCAAGAAGGCGAACGGGACGCTCGCGCCGGCGAAGGATGTCGCGATCGGGGTGTTGAAATAGAGCGCGGCGGTCGGTGCATAGGTAGCCGTCGCCATCGCGATCACATCGGTTGCCGTCAGGGCGTTACGCCTGAGGCTGCCATCGGGCTGGGAGTGCAGGGCCAAGGTCATCCTCCGATCGAGCCTATAGGCTATGAGGAAGAAGGTTAAGGCTGTCTGGCTGGGACGGTCAAGATGATCTTAAGCTCGTTATCAATTCTCGACTGACCTGGCGTTTCCCCATGTGAACTGGCGGTTTCTCAGGTGAACTTGCGGTTTCGCCGCTGAGCGCCAAGGAGTCCGTCTGGTCTCAGTTGATGTGACGATTTTCAGGTAGCGGCCCGGGCTTCCAGCAGAGCGTCCAGGGCGGCCGCCGCGTCCAGCGGGTTCGCCAGCGCCGCCCACCGCGCGCCCGCCAGGTCGGCGAGCTGAGCGGCTTGCTCGTGATCGTCCGCGGGCGCCAGGATGATCAGCTCCGGCAGGGTGCGGGCCGTCTCCAGGGTCCCGTCGTCGTCGGTGGCACGGCAGTCGGACAGCAAGATCACCACCCGGCGCGGGGCCCGGGCGCCGGCCAGCTCCTCCCCCGCGGCCTTCAGCGCGTCCGACAGCCTGGTGACCCCGTGCCCCCGGAGCCGGAGCAGCCGCTCGGCCACGGCCTCCGGCACGATGTCGCTGACCAGAGGCCGGATGAGGTCGACGGACGCGGCGAAGGACAGCACGGCGTGCTCTCGCGGAGCGCGCAGCGCGCACGCGGCGGCGACCGTCGCGGCCGCGGCCAGCCGCTGCCCGTTCATCGAACCCGACCGGTCGACCACGACCGCGAAGGCGGTGTGCGCGCGCGCCCAGTGCACGGTGGTCAGGTCATCGACCGCTACCGGCCGGGCCTGCGCGCGGGCCGCCGCGACGCCCTCGATCGAGGCGTCGATGTCGAGGTCACCGTCCGGGGCGCCCCGGACGGGCCGCAGCCGTGAGATCCCGCGCATCCAGACGCGCCCGGCCCGGGCACGTTCGAGCACGATGCTGGCGCCGAGCCGGATCGCGGCGGCGCGCAGCTGCTCGTCGGTCGCGTTGGTCATGGCGGCGAGGAGCTCGAACACCGCCGGGTCCTGCGCCAGGGCCTGGCTCATCGCCCGCTCGTCGAGGACACCGACCTCGGGGCTGATCTCGGCGAAGCGGGCATGGCGGGCCAGCTCGTGCCGGCCCACGGTCTTTCCCTCGGGCCGTCCCGACTTCGGCTGGGGGCGCGGTCGCTGGTGCTGCCCGCCGGCCCCCGGAGCGGCCGGCGGGCTCGTCATTCCCCCAGGCTGCCGTCGTCTCCCGAGGCCTCGTCAGCGCCCCTGGCGGCCCGTACCCGCCGGAATATCTCCTCGATGATCTGGTCGGCCGACCGCTTGGATGATTCGTGCCGCCGCACCCGCCCGGACAAGGTGGTCAGGGCCGCGTCCAGCCCGACCTGCCAGTCGTCGGCCCAGTCGTCGGCAGGGACGACGCGGATGTCCGCGAGCTCGGGGACCAGCCGGGCGTAGTCGATGGCGCCCCGCACCGAGGCACCCGAGCGCAGATCGGGATGGTCGCGGGTGGCGCGGGCGAGCTCCACGGCCTCGGCGACCAGGGTCTGCTTGGCGTCAGGCGCGGCGAGTGAGACGATCTGCCGCTCGTGCCCGGCGTCCTGGTAGCCGACCGAGATCCGGCAGGTCCGGTCGTACAGCGCCATCGACAGCCGCGACGTCCCGACCGAGTCGTACGGGTTCATGGCGGCGACCAGCCGGAAGCCGGCGTCCGCCGTTATCCGGCCGAGCCGCGCCACGTTGATCTCGCCCTCGGACATGACCGTGAGCAGGACGTTGATCGTTTCCTCGGGAACCCGGTTGAGCTCTTCGACGTACAAAAGGCCGCCATCGCGCATGGCCCGTACCAGCGGCCCGTCGGTGAAGTTCTCCGGCCGGTAGCCCTGTTCCAGGACGAGCGCCGGGTCGAAGGATCCGATCAGCCGGGCTGGGGTCAGCTCGGCGCTGCCCTCGACCAGCACGAATTCGGCATGCCGGGCTTGCGCGACCTGGCGCAGCAGGGTGGATTTGCCGGTACCTGGCGGTCCTTCGAGCAGGATGTGGGCGCCAGAGGCGAGCGCGGCTCGCACCAGCTCCAGCTCGCGCTGGCGCCCCACGACCTGTGTCGTCATGCGTGAGTTATCTCGGTCGCCTGGCCCGGGGCGTCAGTGCTCGTGGACGACGACGCCGCGGATGTTCTTGCCGGCCAGCAGGTCGTCGTAGCCCTCGTTGACCTCGTCCAGGGTGTAGGTCCGGGTGATGATCTCATCGAGCTTGAGGTCACCGGACTGGTACAGGCCCAGGAGCTTGGGGATGTCGGTGGTCGGGTTGCAGTCGCCGAACAGGCTGCCCTTCACGGACTTGCGGAACAGGGTCAAGATGGTGCCCGGCAGCTGGATGGTCGGCGCCATCACCTTGTTCAGCCCGGTCAGCACGACCACGCCGCCCTTGCCGATCGCGTTGAACCCGGCGGACACGACGTCGGCATCCATCAGGCCGACCGTGAGGATCGCGGAGTCGGCGAGCTGGCCCCGGGTCATCTCGGTGATCGCCTCCTGGGCCTCCTCGGCGGTGGCGAACGCATGAGTCGCGCCGAGCTCCATCGCCTTCTCCCGCTTGTTCTCCAGCGGGTCAATGGCGATGACGTTCTTCGCGCCGGCGTAGCGCGCGCCCTGCACGGCGTTGATGCCGATGCCGCCCACGCCGAAGACCGCCACCGTGTCGCCGGGGGCGACATTGGCGGTGTTCACGGCGGAGCCCCAACCGGTCGGAACGCCGCAGCCAACGAGCACGGCCTTGTCCAGCGGCAGGTCGTCATCGACCTTGATCACCGAGGTCTGGCTGATCACGCCCCACTGGCTGAACGTGCCGATCATGCACATGGCGCCGTACTGGCCGCGCGGCCCGGTGATCGGGAACCGCTCGCCCGGCAGGTAGCCCTCGAGGATCGTCGCGCCCATGTCGCAGATCGACTGGCGGCCGGTGGCGCAGTAACGGCAGACACCGCAGTTCGGGATGAAGGAGCACACGACGTGGTCGCCGGCCTTCACCCGGGTCACGCCCACGCCGATCTCTTCGATGATCCCGGCGCCCTCATGGCCGAGCACCATCGGCAGCCGGGCCTCGAGGTCCCCGTGTGCGACGTGAATGTCGGAGTGGCACAGGCCCGCGTGGGTGTAGCGGATGAGGACCTCGCCCTCCCGCGGGCCGTCGAGGTCGAGTTCCTCGATCTCGATCGGCTTGCCCGGCTCATAGACGACAGCGGCCTTGGTCTTCATCGACGCTCCTTCGGATTCGGCTGACACTCCCCCGTTTGCTAGTCCCCAGTCTGCCCCGGGCCTAGTCCCGTTACATGTTTAAATTCTGGACACATCGGGTCCCGCCCGCGGGTGCCTGATGTCATGCGGGGGTTCGTAGAACGTGGTGTCCCGATGCTGCTCGTGGCACGTTTCGCAGGACACCCACACATGCCCCATGCCCCGGCCGCGCCCGGCTCTTTCCCTGGCCGGCGCGCAGATACAGGGCTGCCAGCTGACCCGCGCCATACCGGGCCACAGCTGGTGACCGAACGGGCAGTACTCTGGCTTATGTTCGAAAATAGAAACTGACACATGATGATCATGTCACAGGGACCGGGCGGTCAGCTCGCGGGCTGGTCAGGCGGGCTGTCGGAGAGCAGGAGCTTGATGCGGTCCATCGCGGCGAGCGCGGCATCGGGCTGGCGCCGGCCAAGGCCGCAGCTATTGGAAATGCCGACCGGATGCCCGACCGCATCTTCGATCATGTCGCGGATCCGGAACTGGGTCGCCGCATCCTGGTCTTCGTGCGCGAAGCCGGCGATGAACCGAACGTCAGGTCCTAGCTGCAGCCCGGACAGCGGCCGGTAGAACGAGGCGCTGTCGGCCGGCGGGTTGTCGGCGGCGGCCAGCGGCGCGTGCACGAAGGCCAGCGGACGCCCGGCGGGCCAGCGGCTGACGACGGCGTTGGCCAGCAGCACCAGCGGCGAGGCATCGGAGATCCGGCCCAGGGCCCGGTGGTTCATGTCGCCGAGGCACAGGTGGACGCCGAACCGCGCACCTTCGGGCGCGCCTTGCGCGAGTGCCGCGATCCGCCGAGCGAGCAGGCCGGCCAGCACCGGCCGCAGCCGGGACGGAGCGCGAGCCAGCAGCACCAGCTCAACCGGCACCTCGATCTGGAAGAGCACGTCATCGCCGTAGAGCTTGCTGGTCTGGTGCATGACGATGGCCAGCGCTTCGGTGAAGGGCCGCAGATGACGCACGGGCCCGGACGGCCCGAAGGTGAACAAGGCCAGGTCGACGTCACCGGGGATGCCGACCTGGAAACGCGGCCGGTCCGGTGACGCCTGATCCATCGCCGCCCGCAGCGTGTCGAACTCGGGCATGGCCGCGCGGGCGGCGGCGGCGATGCCCAGGTCCAGCGCCGCGCCGTACAACCGGTGCCCCGGCCGTAGCGCAAAGCGCGGCGTCTTGTCGTAGTCCGACCAGTCGCCCTGTTTGGCGAGCACCAGATCCGGGTGCTCACGGAAGCTCTCGATCATGCTGATAACCCAGTTCCGGCGTTCGCCGGTCTCGCCGTCCGGCAGGTAGTCCAGCTCCGGGCCGAGCCGCTCGACCGCGAGACGCATGGCGTCCGCCGCCGTGGCGGCGGGAATGCTGCCGACCAGATGAGCACGCCGGATAGCCACGGCATTCCTCCCTCACAACACAGGTCACTGCAAGACCATCGCATTGGATCACACCACGATCCCGCCGTACAGCGCGGGATCCGGGCCGGCGTCCAACAGGCGGCCTAACAAGCGTGGCCTAACAGGAGAGGTTGGCGTCGTTGGCTGCCTCGGCCTGGTCGAAGTCACCGTAGCCGTTGAGCACGCCGTTCCCGCCGGACCACTGCCACATCAGGTCGCAGGCAGCCGGGGCGCCGCCGAACCAGGCCGCGGTCACCGCGGAGTCAGAGAACCCGGACGGGAAGGTCAGCACGCTCTGCTGATTCGTGAAGGTCCATTCGGCCACGTTGCCGACCGGCTCAGCGCCGAAGATGCCGCTCCACGAGCCGTACGACTGGCCACCCGCGGAATAGACGCCCGCGAAGTAGGGCGTGTGGTCGGTGATATAGTCCTCGAACCCCAGGTAGGTAGCGTAGTCCAGGTTCGCGGCGACGTATTCGGACTTTATATGGTTACCGCACGGGCCGTTCCAGACGGTGTTCCAGCCGTTCCCATCTGGCGGTGAGCCATTGTTCTCGATGTCCATGAAGACGTAGCGGAAATCGAAGAAGTCGCCGGAGATATCGGACATCGCCCGCTTAGCCTGTTCCTCGCCCCAGAGCGACGCCTCCGACGTCGTGCCGTTATAGTCCGGATCCCGGCCCGGGCCGGCGGCGAACCAGTAGGCCGCGGCGCCGAGGCCCGTTTTGTAGTCGACGAGATTATCGTTGGCCATGTCGTAGTTGCTCTGGACCCAGTTGAGCCCGTTCGTCGTGCAGCCTTTCCAATACTGGAAAGAGCCCACTTCCCCGATGTACTCCCCGTAAGGGCCGGCGGTACCGGCGCTGCAGTCGCCGCGCGGCTCGGTGTAGGGGCCTTTGCCGCACGCATCCGGGGCGGAGCTGTCGGTCCCGTAATAGAAACGGGTATTGCCACCATGCGTTATCTCGGCGGGATGAGCCCGAACCTCGGCGAGCGCCCCCCGGGTGATCCTCGGGACCACATCGCCGGGACTCCCGGGCAGGAACGACAGGACCTGCAGCGACCCGCAGATGCT
Organism: Actinomycetota bacterium; assembly: GCA_003161205.1. The sequence goes on from PMOU01000446.1 coordinate 12,040, forward strand.
GACCGGCGCCGTGATGGAGATCCGCCGGCCTGCGTCAAGGCTGGCGGACGGGTAGAACGTCGCCGAGGTCAGCCGCCGGCACTGCTGCCCGGCCGTTCGCGCCGCCAGCAGCGCGATGGACGCTGACCCGCCCGGCACCAGGGTCAGCGCCGTCCGTTGCGCCGTGCCATGCTCATAGGTGGTCAGCAGCGACCGGTCCGCCTGGAGCGCGGCGTCATCGGGGAAGATCTTCGCCACCTGGCTGACGTCCCCCGCCTCCTGCACCCGCACCGTCGGCCATCCCCCGGGCAGCACGCACGTGCCGCCCGTGTTGGCCAGCCGGAGATCGATGACGGAGCCGGTGTCTTGGGACACGGTGGAGGTGACGTCGGCGCGCAGGGCCGCCGCGGTGCATTCCGTCGGCTCCGGGGCGGTGCTCACCGGGAACGGCGCCGGGGCCGCCGAGACGGCCAGCGCCTTGATCTCGCGAGTCAGGGTCTGCTCAGGGTAAAACGGGGACAGCCGCAGCTGCCCGCCCACGCAGGGGACAAAGGAGCCGGCCGGCTCGCCGACGGTCACCGGGCGAGCCGCCCGCGGCAGCGTCAGCCCGAGCGTCCACCCGGTGACGCACCCGGACGGGCTGGTCTGGGACATCGCCGTCACCACCGCGCTCTGGCCAGGGCCAAGGACGATCCGCGCGTCCGGGACGAGGGCCAGATTGCTGAACCGCACCTCGCTGATCCTGGTCGCGACGGACGTTCCCGCGGTCGTGCGCACGAGGAGGCGCGGCCAGCCCTGCAGCGAGCATGCGGTGCTGGCGATGTTACGGAACAGCAGGTTCCATGCTTGCTCCCCCATCCCCTCGGCCGGGTCTCCCGGAACGGCGGCGGGCACGCTGATGCGCAGGTCACCGGCCTGGCACTGCGCCGTACCAGGACTCGCCGTACCCGGGGACAGCGCCGAGCTCGGACTGGCGGGTCCGGCTGAGGCCGGGCCCGCGGCGAGCAGGACCACGGCCACCACGGCCGTGACCGCCCACAGGGCCGTCCACGGCCGGACCGTGCTTCGTGCCATCGTCGCAATACCTCTTCGGCGGACTAGTAATAGCGTCAGACGGCCCAAAGGCCCCGGTGCTGCGCAGGCAGCAGCGACCGGACCTATCCGTGGGCGGTCTGGCTTCTTAATGCGGGAACGGCAGTGCTTGCGGGAACGGCAGTGCTTTCACGAACGGCGGTGCTTTCACGATCCCGCCAGTGCCGACGAGCAGGTATTTCGTGCCGGTTTTCAGGTCATTCTCTCGGGCCTGGCGATTGCTCCTGTTTTACCCTGCAGTTTCCTTCTTGGTCGAGGCGACACGCCTAGGACCGTGGCAAATAACTGGTCGCCGGCACCGAAACTGACCTCAGGTTCCTTGGTAAAACGCGCGATGGGCCGATTCAGGGCCTGGCGGCGGCCACGGCCGCGGTGATCGCTTCCGCTTCTGGCCTGACCGCGACGCCGGCGACCAGAACCGTCGGCGTCCCGCTCACCCCGGCCGCGGCGGCGCGCTCGGTGACGTAGGTCGGCCAGTCCAGGTAGCGGCCTTCGGACATGCAGCTGGCGAACGCCGGGTCGGCGAGCCCCACGCTGCGGCCGATGTCGGCGAGCTCGGCATCGGTCAGCCCGGGGCCGCCCTCGGCTGGCTGATGGACGAAGAGCGCATGCACATACTCCCCGAACCGGCCCTGGTCAGCGGCGCACCCGGAGGAGGCGGCCGCACGGGTGGAGTAGTTCGTGGTCGAGGCCTCGTCGAGGAAGTTCATCGGGTGGTAGACCAGGCTGGCCTGCCCCTGCGTCACCAGGGCCGCCAGCGCCTCACCCGAGGACAGCTCGAATTGCCGGCAGAACGGGCACAGGAAGTCGATGTACGCGTCGATGCGGACCAGGCCCGGCCCAAGGACGCCGACGGCGATCCCGTCACCTTCGGGGGTCGCGCCGGCCGGAACGCGCTCGGGGGCAGTCGGGTGGGTCACGAGGGCACCTCCGGTAGGGCCGCCGGGAGCATGGTTTACGCAGCCCGGGGCGATGAGATGGGCGGGGCGTCGAGCAGCTTCGCGAGGTACTGCCCGGTGTAGCTCTCCTCGACCTGGGCCACCTGCTCGGGGGTACCGGCGGCGAGCACCGAACCGCCGCGCGAGCCGCCTTCCGGCCCGAGGTCGATGATCCAGTCGGCGGTCTTGATCACGTCCAGGTTGTGCTCGATCACGATGACCGTGTTGCCGGCGTCGACCAGCCGGGTCAGCACGCCGAGCAGCTTGCGGATGTCCTCGGCGTGCAGGCCGGTGGTCGGCTCGTCCAGCACGTAGGCGGTCCGGCCTGTCGAGCGGCGCTGCAGCTCGGCGGCCAGCTTGACCCGCTGGGCTTCGCCGCCGGACAAGGTGGGCGCGGGCTGGCCCAGCCGGACGTAGCCCAGGCCCACGTCGACCAGCGTCCT
>PMOU01000142.1 GCA_003161205.1 Actinomycetota bacterium
CCGATCGGCTCGAGCAGCGGGTGGTCGCAGAACCGCGGGATCGCGATGCCGAGCATCTCGGCGGCCCGGATGATCCAGGTGCCCTTCGGCACCGCGATCTCGAACCCGTCGATGGTCACGGTCACCGTGTCCTGCGTGGTCTCCACGGTCATGTCTCGCTCCAGACCGTTGACAGGGCCGGATCGAAGGGACAGCCGCCCTCCTTGTGGTGCTGCATGAACTCGTCCCTGAAGTAACGGACCGCGGAGGTGATCGGGGGCGTCGCGCTGTCGCCGAGCGCGCAGAACGCACGGCCGGTGATGTTGTCGCAGATATCCAGCAGCTTGGCGACGTCTTCCTCGGTGCCCTGGCCGTGTTCCAGCCGGTCCAGGATGCGGACCAGCCAGTACGTGCCCTCCCGGCACGGCGTGCACTTCCCGCACGACTCGTGCTGGTAGAACTCGGTCCAGCGGAGCACCGCGCCGACGACGCAGGTGGTCTCGTCGAAGATCTGCACCGACCTGGTGCCGAGCTGGGATCCGGCGGCGGCGACCGACTCGAAGTCCAGCGGCACGTCCAGGTGCTGGTCGGTGAGTATCCCCGCCGACGAGCCGCCGGCNNCGTCCAGAACTTGAGCCGGTGGCTGCCCCGCATCCCGCCGGACAGCCCGAGCAGCTCGCGCAGCGTGATGCCGAGCGGAGCCTCGTACGTACCCGGCGTCGCGATGTGGCCGGACAGGTTGAAGATCCCGAACCCCTTGGACTTCTCCGTGCCGACGCCGGCGAACCAGTCGGCGCCGTTCACCAGGATGCCCGGGACGCTGGCGATCGACTCCACGTTATTCACGTTCGTCGGGCTGGCGTACACCCCGGCCACGGCCGGGAACGGCGGCTTGTTCCGCGGCAGCCCGCGCTTGCCCTCCAGCGAGTCCAGCAGCGCGGTCTCCTCGCCGCAGATGTAGGCGCCGGCGCCGGCGTGGATGATGATGTCCAGGTCGAACCCGGAGTCCAGGATGTTCTGGCCCAGGTAGCCGGCCTCGTACGCCTCCTGCACCGCGTGCCGCAGCCGGCGGATCACGTGCAGGACCTCGCCCCGCACGTAAATGAACGCGTGGCTGGCCCCGATNNGGTTCGGATTCGTCCGCGTTGACCACCAGGTAGTGCGGCTTGTTGTCGCCCTGCGGCAGGAAGCTCCACTTCACGCCGGTCGAGAAGCCCGCCCCGCCGCGGCCGCGGAGCCCGGAGTTCTTCACGATCGCGATGACCTCGTCGCGCGGCATGCCGAGCGCCTTCGGCAGCGCCTGCCAGCCGCCGCCGCGCTTGTAACCGTCCAGGGTGAAGGCGTCCGGCTGATCCCAGTTCGCCGTCAGCACCGGGGTTAGCATGTCGGTCACGGCGACTCCTGCTCTGGCGGGGCCTGGTCGGCCTTCGGCGGCTGGCCCGGCTCGGGGGACTTGCTGGGCACGGGCGAGGAGGAGTCCGCGGGCGACGCCGAGGATCCGGGCGGCTCGGCTCCCGCCGAGCTGTCCGCGCCGGCCTTCGCCGCACCGCCCTTCGACGCACCGCCCTTCGGCGCACCGCCGTTTCCGGCGCTGCCGTCCGCGTCGCGGGCGGGGTGGGGCGCGGTCCAGCCGTGCTCCTTGGCGATCTTGAGGCCGACCAGGTCGGCCGGTCCCGCAGCCGGTCCCTCAGTGGCCAGGTCGTCGTTGAAGCCGGCCAGGATCCGGCCCGCCTCGCGCCAGGTGACCAGCCGCCCCGGACCGCGGCTCGGGGCCACCTCGTTCCCGGCGCGCAGGTCGTCGGTCAGCTGGCGGGCCGACTGCGGGGTCATGTTGTCGAAGAACTCCCAGTTCACCATCATCACCGGCGCGTACTCGCAGGCGGCGTTGCACTCGAGGTGCTCGAGGCTAACCTGGCCGTCCGCGGTAGCCTCGTCATCGCCCAAGCCGAGGTGCTCGCGGAGCTCGGCGAGGATCTGGTAGCCGCCCAGGACCCCGCACACCGTGTTCGTGCACACGCCGACGTGGTACTGGCCGACCGGACGGCGCTTGTACATGGTGTAAAAGCTCACCACACCGGTAACGTCGGTCTCGGTCAGCCCGAGCTTGCCCGCGCAGTACCCGATACCGTCCGCGGAAACGTAGCCCTCCTCGGCCTGGACGAGATGGAGCAGCGGAAGCAGCGCCGATCTCCGCCCTGGGTACTTGCCGATGATCTGCGCCGCGTCGGCGTCTAGGCGGGAGCGCACATCGTCGCTGAATGCCATTACCTGTCCACGCCCCCCATCACGGGATCGATGCTCGCGATCGCGGGGATCACGTCGGCGAGCAGGCCGCCCTCGCATAGCGCGGCGATCGACTGCAGGTTGGTGAACGACGGGTCACGGAAGTGCACCCGGTAGGGCCGGGTCCCGCCGTCACTCACGACGTGCGCACCCAGTTCGCCGCGGGCGGACTCGATCGGCACGTACGCCTGGCCGGCCGGCACCCGGAAGCCCTCGGTGATCAGCTTGAAGTGGTGAATGAGCGCCTCCATGGACTGGCCCATGATGTGCGCGATGTGCTCGGGCGAGGGACCGAGGCCGTCCGGGCCAAGCGACAGCTTGGCCGGCCAGCCGATCTTAGCGTCACGGATCATCACCGGATCGGAGTCCGAACCCGACGGCCCGCGGGCCGCTAGACGGTCAACGCACTGCCTGACGATCTTCAGCGACTGCTCGATCTCGTCCATCCTGACGGTGTACCTGCCGTACGCGTCGCACGTGTCGGTGACCGGCACGTCGAAGTCGTAGGTCTCGTAACCGCAGTATGGCTGGGACTTGCGCACGTCCCAGGGCAGTCCGGTCGACCTGAGCATGGGCCCGGTCACGCCCAGCGCCATGCAGCCCGCCAGGTCCAGGTGGGCGACGCCCTTGGTCCGGCCGATGAAGACGGGGTTGGCGTCGATCAGCGTGCGCAGCTGATGCTGGAGCTGCGGCGCGGTGTCGAGGAACGCGCGGATTGCCTCGAGCGCGCCCGGCGGCAGGTCTTCCGCCACCCCGCCCGGCCGGATGTAGGCGTGGTTCATCCGCAGGCCGGTGATCAGCTCATACAGGTCGAGGATGCGCTCCCGCATGCGCAGCCCCTGCAACAGGATCGTGGTCGCGCCGAGTTCCAGGCCCATCGGGCCGATCCCCTGCAGGTGCGAGGAAATACGGTTGAACTCCATCAGCATGACCCTGATGATCTGAGCGCGTTCCGGTATCCGGTCCTCGATGCCGAGCAGCCGCTCCACCGCGAAGCAGTACGCGGCCTCGTTGAAGAACGGCATGAGGTAGTCCATCCTGGTGCAGAACGTGACGCCCTGGGTCCAGGTGCGGAACTCCATATTTTTCTCGATGCCGGTGTGCAGGTACCCGATGGACGCCCGTACCTCGGAGACGGTCTCGCCCTCTAGCGTCAGCACCAGCCGGAGCACCCCGTGGGTGGAGGGGTGCACCGGGCCCATGTTGATGACGAGCCGCTCGCCCGCCTCGAAGTCTCTGGCCTCGTTGGCGGCGGCGGCGATCTCGTCCCAGTCCTCGCCGGCGACTGTGTAGACGCGGCCCTCCGTGACGTCGGTGTCGCCCGCGCTGGGCGGGGCGTGCGGCGTGCTGCTTGTCATGAGTAGTGCCTCCGCTGCTCGGGCGGGGGGATCTTCGCGCCGCGGTATTCGACCGGGATACCGCCGAGCGGGTAGTCCTTGCGCTGCGGGTGGCCCTTCCAGTCGTCCGGCATCTGGATCCTGGTGAGCGCCGGATGGCCGTCGAAGATGATCCCGAAGAAGTCCCAGGTCTCCCGCTCGTGCCAGTTGCAGGTCGGGTACACGCCGACGAGGGAGGGAATGTGCCGGTCCGCGTCCGGCGTGGCGACCTCGAGCCGCACCCGGCGGTTATGGGTAATGGACAGCAGGTGGTACACCGCGTGCAGCTCACGGCCGGTGTCCTCCAGGTAGTGCACGCCGGAGACCCCGCTGCAGAGCTCGAAGCGCAGCGCCGGGTCGTCGCGGAACTGCGACGCCACTTCGGGCAGCCGCTCCCGGCGGACGTGAAAGGTCACCTCACCCCGGTCCACGACCACCCGCTCGATCGCGTCGGAGAAGCCGACCCCGGCCGCCTCCAGCGCCTCGCCGAGCGCGTCCGCGACGGTGTCGAAGTAGGAGCCGTACGGACGCGGGCTCTCGATGGGCGGGGGCTGGTGCACCCGGAGCAGGCCGTAACCCGAGGTGTCCGGGGTGCCCTGCACGCCGAACATCCCGGTGCGCACGACCGGCTCGGCCAGCCGCTCCTGGCCGGCCCGGGCCGGCAGGCTGGCCTGGTCCTCGGGGGCACTGGCCGGTTCCGCGGGAGGGACCGGGCCCTGGGGCGCCGCCGACCCGTGAGTCTGCTCGGACCCCGCCGGGCGGGGTTCCTGCGGCCCGCTCACAGCTCGGAACCCTCGGGCGAGGCCAGGTGCAGCGGCGTCAGGCTTAGCCGTGCTTCCTCGAGCTCGGTGATCTGACGGTCGCGGTTCTTGCCGAGCTTCATGTTCATGATCTTGTCGTGCAGCTTGAGGATCGAGTCGAGCAGCATCTCCGGCCGTGGCGGGCAGCCGGGCAGGTAGATGTCCACTGGCACGATGTGGTCCACGCCCTGCACGATGGCGTAGTTGTTGAACATGCCGCCACTCGACGCGCAGACGCCCATCGAGATAACCCACTTGGGGTCGGACATCTGGTCGTAGAACTGCCTGAGCACCGGGGCCATCTTCTGGCTAACCCGGCCTGCCACGATCATCAGGTCCGCCTGACGCGGCGTGTTGGACGCCCGTTCCATGCCGAACCTGGCCAGGTCGTGCTTCGGCCCGCCGGTCATCAACAGCTCCATGGCGCAGCAAGCCAGGCCGAAGGTGCCCGGCCACACCGAACGCGCCCGGGCCCAGCCCGCGGCCAGCTCCACCGACGTCAGCAGCACGCCGCTCGGCAGCTTTTCTTCAATGCCCATGGCTCTAATCCCATTCCAGGCCGCCGCGCCGCCAGATGTAGGCGTACGCGACGAGCACAGTGATGACGAAGGTCACCATCTCGACCAGTCCGAAGGCACCGAGCTTGTTGAAGGCGACCGCCCAGGGATACAGGAAAACGATCTCGATGTCGAACACGATGAACAACATGGCGGTCAGGTAGTACTTGACCGGAACCCGGCCTCCGTCGGGCGGCGTCGGCGTCGGCTCAATGCCGCACTCGTAGCTCTCGAGCTTGGCCCGGTTCCACCGCTTCGGCCCGGAGAAGGCGCCGAAGGTGACGGAAAAGGTGGCGAAGCCGAGTGCGAGCACCGCCATCACGAAGATCGGAACGTACAGCCTCATCGATGTTCACTCCCTCCGGGGGCCGGATGCCAACGTCGTCTTATCCTAGGGACTACCTGCATAGCTACTCACTCAGGGTTAGGTGCGAGTTTGGACAGGCCGTTGACCAGCCGGTCTGCCGCGTCTCCACGCGGATCGGTCAGGTTGGCGAGCAGCTTGATCGCGAACCGCATCAGCGCGGGCCGGGACATGCCGTGCCTGGTCGCGAAGCGCATCAGGCCGGGCCGGCCGATGATTTTCACGAAGACGCGGCCGAGGGCGTAGTAGCCGCCGTAGGCCTCGCGGAGCGCCTGAGGGTATGTCGCGAGCACCCGCTCGGTCTCCGTCGCCCGGGCCCGGGCCAGCGCCTGCGTGATGGTGCGCGCCAGGATCTCGCCCGACTCCATCGCGTACGCGATTCCCTCGCCGTTGAAGGGGTTCACCATGCCGGCCGCGTCGCCGGCCAGCAGCAGCCCCCGGTAGTACTGCGGGGTCCGGTTGAAGCCCATGGGCAGCGCCGCGCCCCGCACCGGCTGGGTGCGGTTCTCCTCGGTGAAGCCCCACTCCGCCGGCATTCCCTTCAGCCAGCGCCGCAGCAGGTCGTGGTAATCGGTATGGGCGAACGCGGCACTGGTGTTCAGCAGCCCCAGGCCGACGTTGGACGTCCCGTCGCCCATGCCGAAGATCCAGCCGTACCCGGGCAGCAGCCGGTCGCCGTCCCACAGGTCGAGCCAGGACTCCATGTAGTCGTCGTCGTGCCGGGGGGTCCGGTAATAGGTCCTGACCGCGACACCGAGCGGGCGGTCGTCCCGCTTGCGCAGCCCCATCGCGACCGATAGCCGCGAGGAGTTGCCGTCGGCCGCCACGACCACGCGGGCGCGGTAGGTCCGCTCGGCACCGTGCCCGCCCGGGCCGGCGCCGGACGCCCCGGAGCCCGCCTGCCCCGAGCCGGCTGGCCCGGGCCGCGCGGTGACCCCGGTGATCCTGCCGGTGCGCTCGTCGATGACCGGGCCGGTCACGGTGACGCCTTCGAGCAGCTTGGCGCCGGCCTGCTGGGCGCGGCGGGCCAGCGTCTCGTCCATGTCAAGACGGGTCCGGACCAGGCCGTAGCCGGGATAGCTGGTCAGCTCGGGCCAGGGAAGTTCCAGCCGCTGGCCCGCACCGATCACCCGCAGGCCCTTGTTCCGCACCCAGCCGTCCTGCTCGCTGACGCCGATGCCCATGCCGACGAGGGCCTTGACCGCCCGCGGGGTAAGGCCGTCACCGCAGACCTTCTCCCGCGGGAACCGGGACTTCTCGAGCAGCAGCACATCGAGCCCCGACTGCGCCAGGTAAAAGGCGGTCGCCGACCCGGCCGGCCCGGCGCCGACGACGATGACGTCCGCTTCGTCGGCGGCTGGCTGCGGGGCAGCGCGGTGCCTGCCGTTTGTTCGGGAATCGGGAGGAAGGTGCTCGGTCACTTGGTCAGATCCTGAATGTCTTGTGAACCGCTTCACAAATTCTTTGCCAACAGTTTAGACCCAGCCGGGCCCGGCTTTCCGCCGGGCCAGCTGCGCCAGGTTACCCGGGCCGGCTGACCTCGCGCCGGGCAACGTGCACGGCGACCACGCCCATGCTCAGGTCGCGCCACCGCACCGCCGACCAGCCGGCCGCCTCGATCAGGCCGGCCAGTTCCCGCTGCGCCGGCCAGGCCGCGATCGACTCCGCCAGGTATTCGTAGGCTTCCGGACTGCGGGCGGTCCGCCGGGCGATCGCGGGCAGGATATTGATCAGGTACCGCCGGTACAGCATATCGACGGGGGGAATCGTGATCGTGCTGAACTCGCACACCACCAGCCGCCCGCCCGGGCGGGTCACCCGGCGCATCTCGGCCAGGGCCGCGCCGGGGCTAGCCACGTTCCGCAGCCCGAACGAGATCGTCACCGCGTCAAACGCCTCGTCGCGGAACGGAAGCCGCAGCGCGTCACCCGCCACAAAGCCGACCCGTCCCCGGCCATCGCGCGACGGCCTGTCCAGCGGGCCGGCGCGGGCGAGCCGGGAGCGGCCGGCCTGCAGCATGCCTAGCGAGAAATCGCAGGCNNCGCCACAGCCTGACCTGGCCCGCGGAGAGGATGTCGTTCAGCAGGTCATAGCGCCCCGCGATGGCGTCGAACATCGCCGCGACATCGCCGGGTTGCTTGTCCAGGCCGGCTCTGTTTCTCGTGGTCGCCTCGCTCATGAGCCCACCCTACGAGGCTAGAGCAATGCGGGACGCTCCCAGGGCTCACCCAGGACGTGCTCGGCCAGGAAGGCCAAGACCGTCTCGTACCAGATCCGGGCGTTGCCGGGCGTCAGGATCCAGTGGTTCTCGTCCGGGAAGTAGAGGAACTTGGCCGTCCGGGCGTGGCTGGACAGGTCCCACCAGAGCCGCAGCGCCTCGGAGATCGGCACCCGGTAGTCCTTGTCGCCGTGAATCACGAGCATCGGCGTGCTGATCGTGCCGATGTGCAGGTGCGGCGAGTTCGCCTCGTACATCTGCGGGCTGGTGAGCGGGTCGCCGAACTGGGGCCGCCAGAACATCGGGTGGTCGGTGGTGCCGAACATCTGGTCCAGCTTCCACAACCCCGCGTGGCTCACGATCGCCTTGAACCGGTCCGTGTGGCCGGCCATCCAGTTCGCCATGTAGCCGCCGTAGGAGCCGCCCATCATGGCCACCCGGTCCGCGTCGATGTCCGGACGGGCGGCCGTGGCCTCGGTCACGGCCATGATGTCGGCGAACGGCCTGGCTCCCCACTCGTGGTAGGCACGGGCGATGAACTCCTGGCCGTAGCCGGTGGACAAGGCCGGGTCCGGTAGCAGCACGGCGTAGCCGCGGGCGGCCATCAGCCACGGGTTCCACCGCCATGACCAGGAATTCCAGCTGCTATTCGGGCCGCCGTGCACCCAGAGCAGCAAGGGCGCCGGCTGGCTCGCCGACGCTGTCTCCGGCAGCACGAGCCAGGACCTGATCCGCTGGCCGTCCTCGGCGCTGGCCTCGACCTCCGCCAGCCGCCCGGGCACCTGAAGCGGGACACCCGGGCAGTCCAGGGCGGCCGGCTCGGACCCGAAAACCCCGGTGGTCAGGTCAATGCGGACCGGCGTGGGCGGGCTGGCCACCGTGGCGCGCAGCGCGTACAGGTACCGGCCGTCCGGGGCGGCGTTGAGCTCGGTGTACGCGCCGTCGTCATGGGTCACCCGGGTGAGCTCACCGGTCTGCGCGTCGACCCGGAACACCGGCCGCCGCCCGTCATCGTCGGCGGCAAAAAATAGCGAGCGTGAATCAAGGGACCAGACGGGCTCTTGCGGCCACCGGTCCAGTCCGGGCAGCAGGTCACGGCCCGACTCGCCGGACGCGCCCGGCTCGCCGGTGTCGAGGATGACGAGGGTGAGGTCCGTCGGCCGGCTGGCGGTACTGCGGGTTTCGCGCACGCACACGATGAACCGCCCGTCCGGTGAGACGCGCGGGCTCCCGAAGTCGAACTCGGGCACGCTGAGCAGCACCCGGCGCTTCCCGGTGGCCACGTCGATCATCACCAGCTCGCTATGGGACTCCCCGGCGGGGTCCCACTGCCACCATCCGGTGACGACCGCGGTTCCGTCCGGCGTCAGCTCGAACGCCGTCCCGTCCAGGGCCCGGCCCGGTTCCGGCGTCAGGTCACGCACCCCGGCGAACTCCTCCGCGCCCCCGGCCTCCTCCTGCTCGCCGCCCGCGGCGGCCCATCCGGCGCCGGTCCCCGGTGCGTGATCCGGGTCGACGGCGAACAGCCTGAGCTGATCGGGCCCGAGGTCGTGATCCCAGAACCTGACCGGCGCCGATTCGTGCAAGATGGCGGTGATCCCGGCGTCTTTACGCTCCTGGCGCAGCCGGGCGTCGGCCGCGGCGCTGTTGCCCTCGGCCGCCGGCAGCACCGGCGAGGTGACGACGATGGCGCCGCTGCCGGGCGCCACCTCCGCGGCCGCGACGCCGCCCGGCGGGGCCGCCAGCACGCTGGCCTCACCGCCGGCGGACGGGAGCAGCCACAGGGCGTTCACGTTCGCGCCGGAGCCGTCCGGCCGGGCCTTGGCCGCGCCGGGGTCCGGCCGCCTCGAGGTGAACAGCAGCGACCCGTCCGGCCGGAAGCGCGGGCTGCCCTCACCCTCGGCGGACCTGGTCAGCCGCCGGGCCGGGCCGCCCTGGGCATCGATCCGCCAGATGCTGGTCAGGTACTTCTTGCGGTCCGCGCTCAGCGTCTGCACGCTCGCGGCCAGCCAGCTCCCGTCCGGTGCCAGCCGCAGCGCCCCGACCCGCGGTACCGCCACGAACTCACTCAGGTCACCGAACGGGTTCCTGTCCCCGCCTCCGGCAGAANNCTTGTGATAGCACGAGTAGATGTCCACGATCATCGGGGCGGGGGAGGCCAGCTAGCGGGCCTCGGTGATCATGGCGGCGCCGACGGTGGCGTTCGTGCTCTCGTCGATGAGGATGAGGCCGCCGGTGGTGCGGTTCCTGGTGTAGGGGTCGCAGAAGATGGGCTGGGTGAGGCGGAGCCGGACCCGGCCGACCTCGTTCAGACTGAGCTGCGTCGCGGACTCGTCACGGTGCAGCGTGTTCACGTCGATCCGGTAATGCAGGTCCTTGACGATGGCCTTGACCGTGCGCGAGGTGTGCTTGACCACCAGCCGGCTGCGCGGCGCCAGCACCTGGTCCGAGGACATCCAGCAGAGCATGGCCTCGATGTCCTGGGCGGCCGCCGGCCGGTTGTTCGGGCGGCAGATCATGTCGCCGCGGGAGATGTCCACGTCGTCGTCGAGCAGCAGCGTCACCGACATGGGCCCGAACGCCTCGGGCACCTC
>PMOU01000436.1 GCA_003161205.1 Actinomycetota bacterium
GCGCCGTTCCAGGGCAGCTGTCCCGGCCGGGTCCCTGGCGGGCCTGTCCCCTCCCGCCCCGGTGGCCCGGCCGGGTCCGCCCGCGCTCACGCGGTGCCTCCGGCAAGCCGCGCGCGCAGCCGCTGCGCCGCGACGGCGGCACTGGCGCGCCGGCGTTCGGTCTCGGCGCCCAGCAGCGTCGCGCCCTCGTCGGTGAGCCGGTAGTACCGGCGCAGCCGGCCGTCGGCGATTTCCTCCCGGTCCGGCTCGACCAGCCCGGCCGAGCGCAGCCGGTCCAGGGCCATGTACAGGGTCCCGGTCTGCAGCCGGGTCACGCCGCCGGAGATACGCTCGGCGTCGGTGATGATCCCGTAGCCATGCTGCGGCCCCGCCGCCAGAGCGGTCAGGATGAGGAACGTCGGCTCCTGGATGCTCCGCTTCTTCATGTCATAGATATACATCGGCCATCTACCTATGACAAGCCGCTGGGTTCTCTATTTTTCCGAACGAACCGCAGGTGGGAGCATCCCGGTCTGGCCCGCCTCACCCGGGTGCCAGGCAGGTCGGCGTTCCTTCCCGAGCCATACACGGACGGGCTGATGTCCGAGGACCGAGTCGCACCATACGTTCAAGTCCTCGTTCACCATGGTTAGCCGTTCGGGGCGCGGCGGCCGAGCCGAGCCTCGAGTTCCTCGCGGGAGTGAATCTCGAGTCTCTGATAGACGTGGCGGAGATGATATTCGACGGTCTTGGGACTGAGGAACAGCGCGGCGGCAGTTTCCCGCGTGGTTTTCCCGCTGGTGAGCAGCAGTGCGACCTGGAGCTCCTGCGGTGTCAGGTCGTCGATGCCCGCCGCGTCACGCCGCCGATTCGTCTCACCGGTGGCCGCGAGTTCGGCTCGTGCGCGGTCGGCCCAGGGCCGGGCGCCGATTCGGTCGAAGTCGTCCACTGCCGCGCGTAGCTGCTCGCGGGCGAGCATCCTGTTCCGGGCCCGGCGCAGCCGCTGCCCGAACGCCAGCCGCGTCCGCGCTGCCTCGAACGCGTCTGGGGTCTGCTCGTGCAGGCTTATCGCGCGTTCGAAGACAGCGGCGAAGCCGTCTTCGCTGGCGAGCATGCCCTGGGCGCGCAGTGCGCGGGCCTGCGACCACGGCTGCCCTTTGGCCTCCGCGGCGGCCGAGAACTGGGCGGCGACCCGCTGCGCGTCGTCGTGGCGCCCGCTGGTGAGGTACCCCTCGACGAGTTCAGCGGCCGGGGAAAGATCCGGATCGGTGATCAGGAGGTCATCGAGCAGTTGCTGCTGGCGCTCGAAGAGCACTACCGCGCGGGCCGCGTCGCCCAAGCCGAGCTCGAGCTCGCCCAGGGCCGCCATAGCCCAGATCTCGTGCAGCCGGGTGCCCGTCCAGCGGCAGAGTTCCAGCGCCTCGGCGGCGCTGGCCCGGCTATCGGCTTCCCGGCCGCGGCGTGCTTGCAGCCACGCGAGCCCGGCCAGGCCGAAAGCCAGCTCGGTCCGCTGCCCGCTTTCCCTGGCCAGGTCGATCGCCTCCTGGTAGGTCGCCTCGGCGACCGCCCAGCGCTCGGTGGTTGCCTGGTCGCGCGCGATCAGGTTGAGTGCCAGCGGGAGCACGCCAACTGCGGCGCGGGCCCGCGCCGTTTGCAGCGCGTGGCCAAGCAGCGAGCGCCCGGCGCTGGCCTGGCGGAGGAACAACGGTGCGATGGCCAGCCAGGGCAGCAGGCGGAGATCGTCGCGCACTTCGGCCGAGTTCTCGGCCAGCGTCACCGCCTCGTGCACCGACTCTGTCCCGGCGGCAGCGTCCCCGCCGAAAATCCGGGCCATCCCTAGGGCCATCGCGGCCAGGAAGCGGGCGCGTTCCGACGAGCCGGCCGGAAGCCCGGCTCGGGCCTTCTCGGCCACCGCCAGCATCTCGGCCGGGTTTCCGGCGTAGAAGCACGCGCTGGCCGCTTCGGCCAGCATGGTCACGGCGGATTCGGGGTCGGCGCGTGCCGCCGCAGCGGTGAGGATCGCGTGGCCGGTCATCACCGGCCCGCGCAGCGCGGCGATGTGCCCGGCCAGCCGGTCGACCTCGATCAGCGTGCGGGGATCGCCAGCCAGCGCGCGAGCTTCATCAAGCAGGACCACGGCGTGCTCCGTCAGGCCCGCCAGCCATCCCGCCTCGGCCGCCTGCCATAGGAGCCACCCCCGCCGCTCGCCGTCGGCCGTGAGTCGCCCGGCCCGCTCGAAAGCCGCGGTCCCGGTGGCGTAGGCGCTGCGGTCCTGGCTGCGGGCGGCCGCCTGGGCCAGCGCCGCGGACGCTGCCTCGTCGGTCCCGGCCGCCGCCGCGGCCAGGTGCCAGGCGCGTCGGTCCGCGTCCCGGTCGGGAAGCACGGCGGCCATCGCGCGGTGAGCCGCCCGCCGCTGGCTGGCAGGCGCGTCGGCGTAGACGGCCGACCGGGCCAGCGGATGGCCGAATTCCACCGTGCCCGCTCCCAGGCTGACCAGTCCGGCGTGCTCCGCCTGGGCCAGCCCGGACAGGTCGATGTCCAGGCGGGCCGCCGCCCGTTCCAGGGTGGCCAGGTCGCCGGTGTCACTGATGGCCGCCAGCAGCAGGGCCTGCCAGGCCTCGAGGTCAAGCTGGCTCGCCCGGCGCAGGAACGCGCCGGAAATCCGGGCCGAAACCATGACCGGGGCGCCCTCGGGGGCCAGCATCAGGTCCCCCGCATCGCCCGCCAGCTCGCGCAATGCTAGCGGATTCCCGGCCGTGGCCTGATACAGCCGCCGGACCGCCTCCGGCGAGAGACCGGGAGCCAGGGCGGCCGCGTCGTCTATGCTCAGCCCGCCCAGCCGGCGGACCGGAAGGTCTGTCCCGTCGAGCAGGGACGGCTCCCCTTCACGAACCGTGACCAGGACGGCGATCGGGTCAGCCACGATACGGCGGAAGGCGAACAGGAGCGCCGCCGCACTTGAGCCGTCGAGCCACTGGGCATCGTCCACGAGCACGGCTACCGGTGCATCCTCGGCACAGGCCGCGAGCAGGCTGAGCGTGGCTGCCCCGACCGCGAAACGGTCCTGCGCCGCCGCCGGGCGCAAGGCGAGGGCGGCCTCGAGCGCGGCGGCCTGCGGTGCGGGAATCTTTTCTAGCAGCGCCAGGACCGGGCGGATGAGCTCAAACAGCGAGCCGAACGGAATCTGCGCTTCTGACTCGATGCCGCGTGCCCGCAGCAGCCGCATCCCGGCCGCCTGTTCGGCAGCGTAGCCGAGCAAGGCCGTCTTGCCGATTCCCGGTTCCCCCGCCAGTGCCAGCACCACGCTGGCGCCGGATCGCGCCCTCGCCAGCGCCTGATCGATTTCCCGCCGCTCGTCAACGCGGCCTAGCAGCATGAGGCGATTGTAGGCACCTGGTGCGGGGCGGCAGAAGCGCGAGCGGGACTAGGTGACCCGCCGGAAGCGACGCCGGCCCGTCGCAACTTACGCTCGCCGGGACGACGACGACAGGAGCGGCACCGTGAGCACCGACCAGCACACCGAAATCGACCCGGACAAGCTGATGCAGTTCGTATTCCGCGCAGTCGGCGAAGTCGGCGCCACGCTGAACGCGGCCCTGGTGGTGATGGGCGACAAGCTCGGCCTCTACCAGGCCCTGGCCGGATCGGGCCCGCTGACGCCGGGCCAGCTGGCCGAGCGCACCGGCACGGCCGAGCGGTACGTCCGGGAATGGCTGAATGCCCAGGCCGCGGGCGATTTCGTGAACTACGACCCGGAGAGTGGCCGCTACTTCCTGCCGCCCGAGCAGGCGATAGCCCTCACCGACACGAGCAGCCCCGCCTACCTGCCCGGATTCTTCCAGCTCGCGCTCGGTTCGGTGACCGACTCCCCGCGGATCACGGAAGCGGCGCGCAGCGGGGCCGGGTTCGGCTGGCACGAGCACGGGACCGACGTCCTCGACGGCTGCGAGCGCTTCTTCCGGCCCGGCTACAACGCCAACCTGATCTCGCAGTGGCTGCCCGCACTCGATGATGTGGTCGGCAAGCTAGAACGCGGTGCGCTCGTGGCCGACGTCGGCTGCGGCCACGGATCATCCACCATCCTGATGGCTGAGGCATTCCCCGGTTCGACCTTTGTCGGCACCGATTACCACGACGGCTCCATCAAGACCGCGCGACAGCGGGCCAGCGACGCCGCCGTCGACGGCCGGGTCCGGTTCGAGACCGCCGCCGCGTCAGCCTACGAAGGCGGCGGGTACGACCTGGTGACCATGTTCGACTGCCTGCACGACATGGGCGACCCGCTGGGAGCGGCCCGCCATGTGCGCGACTCGCTGAAGCCCGACGGTACCTGGATGATCGTGGAGCCCTATGCCGAGGACCGGGTCGAGGGTAACCTCAACCCCGTGGGCCGGGCCTATTACGCGTTCTCCACGCTCCTGTGCACCCCGGCGTCGCTGTCACAGGAGGTCGGGCTGGCACTCGGCGCCCAGGCGGGCGAGGCGCGGATCAAGGACGTGGTGACGGCGGCCGGCTTCACCCGCTTCCGCCGGGCCGCACAGACCCCGTTCAACCTGGTGTTCGAGGCACGCCCGTGACCGCCACGGTACCTGCCGGGCAGGCTGGCCTCGCCGCTGCCGGGCGCGAGCAGACCCGGGCCTGCTATCCCGACGTCCAGGGCTACCTTGACCGCGACGGGGTCCGCATCTGGTACGAGGCCTACGGGACCGGGGAGACCACTATCCTGCTCCACCCGACCTGGGAGATCGTCCACTCGCGGGCCTGGAAGTGCCAGATCCCTTACCTGGCCAGGCACAGCCGGGTGGTGACGTTCGACCGGCGGGGCAATGGCCGCTCGGACCGGCCGTCCGACCCCGCGGCCTGCGCTCCGCAGGCCGCGGTAGGCGACGCGCTGGCCGTACTCGATGAGATTGCAGCCGAACGGGTGGTGCTCGTTTCCTGGTGCGGCGACGGCGACGACCTGATGCTGGCGGCGCAGCACCCCGAGCGGATCGCGGGCCTGGTGCTAATCAGCTCGGACCTGCAGCTGACGGAGGAGCCTGCGGCGGAAGCCTCCTGCGAATTCGACGATGAACCACCCACCATCCCCGTTGGCTGGGATAAGTGGAACCGCCGCTACTGGCTCCGCGACTGGCCGGGATTCCTGGAGTTCTTCTTCGGCCAGGTCTTCAACGAGCCGCACTCCACGAAGCAGATCGAAGACGCGGTCGGCTGGGGGCTGCAGACCGACCCGCAGACGGTCCTGCGCGCCTTCGAGGCGGAATGGCCCAACGTCCGGGAGACCGCGCTTAAGCTCTGCGCGCAGGTACGCTGCCCGACACTGGTCATCCAGGGAACCGCGGACGCTGTCGTCGGCCCGGCGCGCGGGGCCGCCGTGGCCGCCGCCATCACGGGTGCGCGCCTGGTGACGATCGAGGGCTCCGGCCACGGGCCGCACCTGCGCGACCCGGTCCGCACCAACCTGATCCTGCGTGACTTCGCCTGCCCGCCACCGCCGCCGGCCCGCGCGGTGCGCGGCCGTGCGCGCCGCAAGCGCGCGCTTTTCGTCTCCTCGCCGATCGGCCTGGGGCACGCCCACCGCGACGCGGCTATCGCCGACGAGCTGCGTAAGCTGCACCCCGGCCTGGAGATCGACTGGCTCGCCCAGCACCCGGTCACCGCCGTGCTGGCGGAACGCGGCGAGCGCGTCCACCCGGCCAGCCGGTACCTGGCCAGCGAGTCGGGCCACATCGAGTCCGAATCTGCCGGGCACGACCTGCACGCGTTCCAGGCCATCCGCCGCATGGACGAGATCCTGCTGGCCAACTTCATGGTCTTCCACGACGTGGTGCGCGAGGACGACTACGACCTGTGGATCGGCGACGAGGCCTGGGAACTCGACTACTACCTGCACGAGAACCCGGAACAGAAGCATGCCGCCTACGCCTGGCTCACCGACTTCGTCGGCTGGCTGCCGATGCCCGGCGCCGGCGAACGCGAGGCCCTCCTGACCGCCGACTACAACGCCGAGATGATCGAGCACATCGACCGCTTCCCCCGGGTGCGCGACCGGGCTATTTTCGTCGGGGAGCCAGCCGACATCGTTCCGTATGCCTTTGGTCCTGACCTGCCGCTGGTCCGCGACTGGACGCAGCAGCATTACGCCTTCCCCGGCTACATCACCGGATTCGATCCCGGCCGGCTCGCTGACCGCCAGGCGCTGGGCTACCGCGATGACGAGCGAGTCTGCCTGGTGACCGTGGGCGGCTCCGGCGTCGGCGGCCCCCTGCTGCGCAAGGTGATCGCCGCCTACCCCGAGGCCCGCGACCGGGTACCGGGCCTGCGGATGATCGTCGTCACCGGTCCGCGGATCGACCCGGCCTCGCTGCCCGCCCACGACGGACTGGAGATCCGCCCCTACGTGCACGAGCTCTACCGTCACCTGGCCGTGTGCGACCTGGCTGTGGTCCAGGGCGGGCTGACGACAACCATGGAACTGACCGCCAGCCGCCGGCCGTTCCTGTACTTCCCGCTCCGCGATCACTTCGAGCAGAACCTGCACGTCCGCCACCGCCTCGAGCGCTACCGCGCCGGCCGTTGCATGGACTACAACAGCACGACTCCCGCCGACATCGCCATCGCCATCGCCAGCGAGATCGGCCGGGACGTCGACTACCGCCCCGTCGCCACCGACGGCGCCGCCCGGGCCGCCGCCATGCTCGCCGGCCTGCTGTGACCAGGAAAGGGACCACCATGCCAGCTTCGGTCGGCTATCTCGTCATCGACACCACGGACCCGCTGCTGCTCGCCCCGTTCTGGTGCGCGCTGCTTGGCGTAAAGGTAGACGCCACGCTCGGCGACGGCCAGTTCGTTGTCTTGTCCCGCGCCAAGGACGGCCTCACGGTCGGCTTCCAGCAGGTGCCGGACGCCAAGACCGGCAAGAACCGGCTGCACCTGGACCTGGTCGTGGATGACCTCGACGCCGCCACCGCAGAGATCGAGACACTCGGCGGCCGGTGGCTCGAGCCCGGCCGCACCCGGGAGCTCGAAGCCTTCCGGTGGCGCCTGATGGCTGACCCTGAGGGCAACGAGTTCGACATCGACGTCCTGCCGCCCGATTCGGCGAACTCCAGCCCCGAGCCATGCTGAGCTTGCCTTCCGATCGCCGGATCAGCAAGGGGCAATATTTCAAATTTATGCTCTGAGCTATTAGATATTCTCTCCGAAGTCCGAGGCCCACCAACTCTGCATGACGCTCTGTCGCCTTGAATCAAGGACTTTTTCAGCCGCAACGTGGCGATCAGGCGCTCCACCGCATTCCTGCTCAGCGGGGCAAGCAGTAGCGGCCGCCCGATGCGCGGCCGAACCGGCGGCAGTGCCGCCGCCAGGCAACTATGTACGCCACGCATGCCAGCACCGCGAGGACCAAGTGCGCCCGGCCAGGGTGCCGTGCCGACGACGCGGCGCCGATACGGCCCGGTTCATCCGTCCCAGCGCGGAAACGCATCAGTGTGCCGGTGACAGGTCACACGAAGCGCGGAAGCTCCATGAGCGCTGTGCGCTTCGAGCAGCCGGCGTGCCCGTTCCACTAGGCGACGTTTCCGCAGGTCAGAGACACTNNCGCGCTAGGCGGAAGGTGCAACGTCCACGCTAGCAGGACCCGAGACACCCGTCCACAAGGCAGGGCCCGCATATGTGCCGCATAGTGGTGACGTGGAGACAAATCGTGGTCTGAACGTGATCGAGGTGGACGGCAAGCAGTTCTTGCTAACGGCGACCGCAGGGAACGCGATCCATCTCACGCGCGATGCCGGCACTGAGGAAAGCGGACACGCGGCCGTTCCGGCCCATTACCTTGAAGACTTCGAGCGGACGTACGAAGCGGCCGCGGTCCGGGAGCCGAAGTGGGCAGAAAAGACCCTGTGCGGTCGGCAATGGATTCTCATGGAGGGAGATCGCGACGGCGCGGAAGGCGAGGCTAGGTATGCCCCGTCGTGCCGTCGCTGCCTGGCACTCCTGGACACGCTCTTCCCCGCTCCGGAGCTCAATGACAGATTCCCGCTTATCGTGCGGATCATAGCCGACACTGTTCTAGCGCACGGGACCGCCGAAATCCTCGACGTCCCCGGAGACCAGCAGGCCGCGCTCCGAAAGGCAGTGCGGGCGGAGGTCAAGCAGAGGGTGGGCTATGGGTTGAAGACCTATGCCCACGAGAGCATGGTGATTTTCGTCTGCGATCCGATCTACGACCTGCACGCTGACGAGCACATGCGTCGCGGGACCGAAACGGTGGAAGCATTTCTGAGCGGTAATCCCGTGTCCCGTCAGTCACCTACACGCCTGTGGTGGCGTACATGGGCAGCTGAATAAAGATCGCTGGCAATATTCGCCATGCCGCGCCGCATCCTCCAGAGAGGATATGAAAGTCCAGGGTGCCTGGCTGCCTCAGGCGGCTGCCACCATGGGATGGGCTTTCGCCTGCTCATACAGGGGCTCGGGCGCTAGGTCGAGACCGTCAGGCCACACGACAGTGCCTGCCTCCGGATCAACCGCAACCTCAGCGAAGTAAGCAGAGTCGTTCAGCGGCGCCAGGACTCCTGTCCACCGTTCAGCCGAGAAGTCAACGTCCCCTACCATGCCGTCGCTGAACAGCAGGCGGAGTACGTGGTCACCGACCACGGCCGCGCCTACCACGACCGGCAGGTAGTTCTCGCTCATGCTCCCATGCTACGACAGCGGCTCGATGCCGTGGAGTGGCTCGTTCCGGCGGGCCCGTTCCCAGTTCGCCAGGATCTCATCTTGGCGAAGCTTGGCCCACTCCCGAACGAACTGCAGCGCCCGGGGCTCAAGACGCCCGGCAAGCACTTCGCCA
>PMOU01000651.1:0-2662 GCA_003161205.1 Actinomycetota bacterium
GAGGCCTGGACCCGTCTGTGACCGAGGGCTGCCTTAACGTTCATCGGAAAGCGCCACGTAACCCTCGGTGACGCCACCTGGCGTTCACCCGTCCCCTTTACCTTTCCGTTATGACGGGGACCTCAGCTAACACACGACCACCTCGCACCTCGATGTCGCGGCGTCAGGTGCTCGCCGGGGCCGGCGGCACCGGCCTGCTCGCGGCGACCGCCGCCCCCGCTAGGGCGGCGGTCATCCGGGCGCGCAAGGCGCGCAGCGGGGCCCGCGACGGCACCCCCGAGCAGATCCACCTCACCTGGGGCGAGGACCCGACGACCGGTGTCGTCGTCTCGTGGGTCTCGCCGGGCCAGGCGGTCAGCCCGCAGGTGCGCATCGGGCAGCGGGTCATCGCGGCCGAGGCCCGCCCGTACACCGACGGGATCAGCGGCGACACGGTCTGGACCTACCACGCCCGGGTCGGCGGACTGCGGCCCGGCGCGACCTACGGCTACGTGGTGACCGCCGGCAACGACGGCGACGCCGCGGATCCGTTCAGCGCCATCTTCCGCACCGCGCCGCAGGGCCGGGCGCCGTTCCGCTTCACCAGTTTCGGCGACCTGGCCACGCCGAACACCGACTGGCTGCTCTCCTACGGCCAGAGCGCCTGCGCGGTCGAGGCCGTCGAGTCCTTCCAGCCGCTGTTCCACCTGCTGAACGGTGACCTGTGCTACGCGAACATGAACCCCACCGTCCAGCCCGAAGTGTGGCGTGACTTCGGCCGGAACAACCAGGCGTCGGCCGCGAACCGGCCCTGGATGCCCTGCCCGGGCAACCACGAGGCGGAGTTCTGCAACGGGCCGCAGGGATTCACCTCCTACCTGACCCGCTACACGCTGCCGGACAACCGCGTGCCTGGCTTCGGCGGCCGGTGGTACTCCTTCCGCGTCGGCGCGGTCCTGTTCATCTCCCTCGACGCCGACGACGTCGTCTACCAGGACGCGGCCGCGTTCGTCGCGGGCCCGGCGGCGCTGACCCCGGTCCCGAGCACGGGTCATCCGCCGATCGAACCGGGCACGTCGCTGTACCTGCGGGGCTACTCGGGCGGCGCGCAGACCAGATGGCTGGAACGGACGCTCGCGGCCGGTCGCCGCGATGAGTCCGTCGACTGGATCATCGCCTCGATGCACCAGTGCGCGGCGTCGTCCTCGGCCGCGGGAAACGGCTCCGACCTGGGCATCCGCGCCGAATGGCTGCCGCTGTTCGACCGGTACCAGGTGGACCTGGTCCTCACCGGCCATGACCACGGCTACGAGCGGTCATTCCCGGTCCGCGGCGCCGACGCTGATGCCGGCCACGAGATCGCGACCGGAGCGGTCGTCAACACCCTGCGGCCGCGCCCGGTGACGACCGCGGACAACGGGGTGTTCGATACCAGCCGGGGCACGGTGCACCTCATCCTCGGCTGCGGCGGCACCGACGCCAACCTGGACGACTTCGGGACCGACGTCGCCGACGGCAGTCCTTCTCCGGGGGGTCGTCCCCCCCGGACCCCCCAACGCCAAGCGAAGGTGTTCACCCGGGCTAACCGGCCCGCCCGTACCGCCGCGCCGGACGTCTACGCCCGCGCCGCGGCCGACGCGGTGGAGGACGCCATCTGGTCGGCTCGCCGTGACTCCTCGACCGGGTACGGCGTCGCGGTCTTCGACGTGGACCCGGGCACCAGGGCCGGCGGCCAGACCAGCATCACCGTCACCCAGTACCACGCGGTCGGCGCGGATCCGGTCAACCCCGTCACCGGCGCCAAGGGCGCCCCAACCCCCGACTACACCGAGTTCGAGACGTTCCGGCTGGTGCGCCCTCGCTCGCGCTAGGGCACGGGGGTGTGCGGGCGGCGGACCGGATACGGTCGGCTCATGGATGTTCTCGTGATTGGAGCCGGCGTCAGCGGCCTGACGACCGGGATCTGCCTGGCTGAGGCGGGGCTCAGCGTGACCATCAGGACCGCCGCCCCGCCCGGGCAGACCACGTCGGTGGCGGCCGGGGCCGTCTGGGGCCTGGTCCGGGTGGGTCCGCCCGGCCGGGTGCTGGACTGGGGACGGACCGGGCTGGAGGCCCTGGCCAAGCTCGCCGCCGAACCCGGCACCGGTGTGCGGATGGTCAGCGGCCAGGAAATCTCCCGCACCCCGATCGAGCCGCACGACTGGATGGACCTGCTCGCGGACCTGCGGCCGTCCGAGCCAGCCGAACTGCCCGACGGCTTCACCGACGGCTGGCACTACACCGCCCCGCTGGCCACGATGCCCGTCTACCTCGGCTACCTGCGCGACAGGTTCGAGCGGGCGGGCGGCACGCTGGAGATCTCGTCGATCGCCTCACTGGCCGGGCTGGCCGGAGTCTCCGGGTTGGCTCCGGTCGTGGTCAACTGCTCCGGGACCGGCGCGCACGACCTGGTGCCCGACCCCGCGGTGGTACCGGTGCGCGGCCAGGTGGTAATCGCCGCCAACCCCGGCATCGAGGAGTTCGTCATCGACCGGGACCCGGAGCCGCCCTGGATCACCTACATGTTCCCGCACGGCGACACCATCTTGCTAGGTGGCACGAACGACGAGGGTAACTGGGACCAAGACCCCAAAACCCATATCGCCGAACGGATAGTGGCTAGCTGCACCCAGCTCGATCCTCG
>PMOU01000651.1:2752-2993 GCA_003161205.1 Actinomycetota bacterium
GGGGACGACCCCCTGGAACCCCCGCTGCGAGGCTGCGCCTCGCGGGTCTGTGCGAACTGGCCGGCCCGGCTAAATTGACAGGCGGGCGGGCGCTGATGACGCGGTAGGCGTCCTGGCAGAGCTCGGCGATCTCGGTCCAGTCCAGGCCGGCGTCGAGCCGGACGCCGACCCAGCCGCGGCCGCCGACGTAGGGCGGCCGGAAGAACCGGTCAGGCTCGGATGCGGCCAGCTCCTGCTGGGC
>PMOU01000059.1 GCA_003161205.1 Actinomycetota bacterium
GACCTCACGCCTTATTCCTCGGAGTACGAGGGTTACATGGGCAACTGGGGCAATACGCTGGACCGCTGGTACCACCGGGCGGCGGTCACCGTGTGGCCCCGCGAGCAGGCCTTCGCGAACCGTGCCGAAACCTCCCCGGCCTGGGCCCTCGACCAGATCGCCGCGATGGCGTCAGCGGGCGATGTGCCGGGCGCGCGGGCCGCCGCGGCGACACTTGCGCCCTTCTGGAACACCGCCGCTCTGGGCGGGCAGAGTCCGGATGACAGGAGCAGGGCCGCGAGGATCTTCGGCCCAGCGCTGCAGGCAGCGGACGCCATAGCCGACGCACAGACCGCCACGATGCTGCTGCGCCCATTTCGCATCGAGGATCTGGACCAGGCGTCCGTGGACTCGTTCGGGAAAATCGCGGGCAGATACGGTCAGCTGTGGACGGCGGAACTCGCGCGAGCGTGGTTCGGCGGAGATCGGCCGGCGTGGACCTACGACGGCGGACAGGAACGGCCGCAGTGGATTGCGGACCAGTTGCCTGCTCTGTGCGCCCGGCTGCACGCCTCGGGCAGTGACGGCGCGGTGGCCGCGCGGCGGCTTGTTGACCTGGCGTGGGAGTGGCTCGCCAAGGACATCGGCATCGCGCTCGCGTCGTCGCCCAGCCGCCGCGAACAGAAACTCGGCGACCTGGGCGCGCCGCTCGCATCGGTCATGACTGTCGCCGCCGCAGCCGGGGCAGCCGGCACACGCGATGCTGTTTGCGGATTTGTCCGGGAGCAAGGCGACGCGGTGACCACCCTAGAGATGTCCGCACTGCGCGCCGCGGTCCAGGCGTCCCGGAACGGCGACTGCGGTACCGCGGGACTCGGCGACCTGACCGCTGACTGTGCGGCCCGGCTCCGCACCAGGCTCGCCCGCCCGGAACGTGCGCCCGGCGACTGGTCGGTCGAACTGCCCGCCGGCACCTGCGCATGCGAGCTGTGCGGCAACCTGCGCGCATTCCTAGCGGACAAATCCCGGCGCACCTTCGAGTGGCCGCTCGCCAAGCAGCGCAGGCAGCACGTCCATACCCGGATTGATGCCGCCGAACTGCCCGTCACCCACGTGACCAGACGGCAGGGCAGCCCCTACACGCTCGTCCTGAACAAGACCGACGCGCTCTTCGCCCGTGAGCAGGAGGCGCGGAACAGGGACCGAACGGATCTGGAATGGCTCGCGGCGCAGCGGAATCCCAACGCCTGACCCAGGTCGTGACACGACCCTGGTATCCGGTGATGGCGTCGGTGTCCGGTGATGGCGTCGGCCAGACAGCAGCCCGTGGTTCTTGACCGGTTTAATCCGTCTCGGGCCACCAGATTGAAGGAACAGCGATGAGTGAGCAGCCCGAGTTCTTCACCTACACTCGCGATCAGTTCACCGAAGAGTTCGTCCACCCCGACGACCGCTCGGCTATGGAGGATGCGCGGGAGAGGCGCGCGCTCCAGGTTCGGGCCGAGTACCTGACCGAGATGCGAAAGAAAGCGGGAATGACCCAGGCCGAGGTGGCCGAGGCCATGGGGGTAACCCAGCAGCGCGTCTCGGCGATCGAAAGCGGCTCCATCGCTGAACTCGCAACACTGGCAGATTACATCCACGCTCTCGGCGGCGAGCTGAAGGTAATTGCCGACTTCGGCGACTCATGGCAGCGTGTCGCCTAACTACCGGTACCTGCCTTGAGGCCCCGTCGAGCATGCTGCATCGGGAGCATCACTTCAAGTTCGGGGAGCCGACGGGACTACCTACCGCTTGGGGCAGAGGGTGCTTGGCGGAGCAACCCGCTGATCGCTGGAGTACTTGTATGACTACTTATAGTAACCAACCGCGGCGGGACCGCCGTCTCGACGCAAGTAGACGGGCGCGGCGCGCAGGCGGTGCTCCGAAATGTCTGGTCCGCGCCAGTTGAGGATGCGCGGCCAGCGCGCCAGTAGGCTAAGTGTCGTGACACACCGTCTTAAGTGGCAGCGGGTGGCTGTCGGTGTGNNCGGTCCTCGGTGTGGTGGCGGCGAGCCTGATCACTGGCGAGCGGTGGCGGGTCGCGGTCGATGACGGTGGCGCCTCGTCGGGAAATCTCATCGGCCGCTACGGCCCGCACTGGTTGTATCCCGTCGTGGTGGCGATCGTGGTGGCCGTACTGGTGACAACGCTGCTGAGAACTGTCCGCCGGACCGGGACCATCGTCGCCCTGACCGCGGCGGCGGCGGGCGGAGCGGGCAATCTCGCCCAGTGGGTCGTGCTCGGCGGCGTCAGCAATCCCATCGGCCCGCTCCCGGGCGTGCATGGAACCGGGCACGCCTCCATCGGAGACGCATGCCTGTGGCTGGCCGTCCTGGCGCTAGCGCTCCAGGCGGTGCCGCAGCCGGGCCGCAAGGTCCCGGACATCGCCAACGACTGACTGAGCTGAACGAAGCGCGGGTCAATCGACGGGCCGGATGACGGGAATCCTTCTATACCCATAGGTTAACTAGACAATCATCAGCGGACGTGATGGTTTGCCATCACGAAACATCGTTGGCGCGGCTGAACTGGCAGGAGCGTGAGATGAGCGAGACCACCTTCGTCACCGACTACACCGGCCCAGCGGGGCTGCGCACCCGGGGCACCGTACTGGTCGTGCCCGGCCGCGGTGAGGGCGAGGCGACCTACCAGCGCTTCGGGAGGCGGCTGGCCGCTGACTCCTACCGGGTACGGGTGCTGGCCGCCCCGGTGATCGCCGAGGATGACCTGACCGGCTCGCTGGAGCGGTTCGCCGGGCAACTGGCCGACGCGGCGGCGGGAACCGGCGCGGACGGGCCGGTGCGCCCGCTGGTGCTGATCGGATCAGACACCGGCGCCGCCGCCCTGGCGGCGCTGGTGGCACGGTCGGTGACCCAGCCCGCGGCACCGGACGCCTCGTGGTGGCCGCAGGCGCTCGTTCTCGCCGCGCTGCCCGGATACGCGGCGCACCAGCCGGGCAGCTGGGACGATGAGCTTGACGTGCGCACACGCTGCAGCGTGCACCGCGGGGTACTCAGCGACGATGAGTCCGTGCGGCGCGGGACGCTCTCGGCCGCTGTCCCCGGCGCGCTGCTCGACGCCGCCTACGCCAGCACCGCCGACCTGCCGCAGCTGCTGCTGGTCGGCGACGCCGACCCGCTGGCCGACCGGGACGCCCTGGCCCAGGCAGCGAAGAAGCTGCCGGCCGCGCGCCTGGTCGTGGTGCGCGGCGCGCATCACGACGTCCTTAACGACCTGCAGCACCGTTCGGTGGCCGCCGAGGTCGTCACGTTCCTCGAAGCGCTGCGGAACGAGCCGTCGCTGGAACCGATCGTCACGGTGGGGTCCAGTGCGTGGTGACCAGCCACGGGTGAAACCAAACGGCAGCGGATGACGACCACGATTCTCGACCCGGGGCGGCTGCGGCATGTTTTCGGCGCCTTCCCGTCCGGCGTCGCGGCCGTGGCCGCGGTCGTGGAGAGTACTCCCGTCGGCATCGCGGCGAGCTCCTTCACGTCCGTGTCGCTCAACCCGGCGCTGGTGTCGCTGTGCATCGCGCACACCTCCACCACCTGGCCGGTGCTACGCCGCGCGCCGCGGCTCGGCGTCAGCATCCTCAGTGCCGTGCAGGAACGTGCCGGGCGGCAGCTGGCGGCCCGGAACGGCGACCGTTTCGCCGAACTCGCATGGCGCGCGACCGCCAACGGTGCCGTCCTGCTGGACGGAGCCAGCGGCTGGCTGGAGACGAGCGTGGAGCAGCAGGTGCGGGCGGGTGACCACGATATCGTCGTCCTGCGCGTCCACGACCTGGACGCCGACCACGACATCAGCCCGCTGGTGTTCCACGCCGGCCAGTTCCGCCGGCTGGAGCCGTAACCGCCGGCCGCGTCGCCTTCGTACTCGGCGAGGTCAGACGGCCGTCGGCTGGGCTGCGCGGGCAGGCTCCGTCGCCGGGCTCCAGCCCAAGGCGGGCGCGACCTTGGTGGCGATGAGTTCCAGCGCACGGACGGCGGCGTCGTGGTCGGGAACGCCCGGGTTGAACTGGGCGATCAGGTCGGTGGCCACCGGGAGGGCCCGCTCGGCTCGCAGCGCCTCGGTGATCTCGTCCGGGTGGCCGTAGAAGGCGTGGAACCGCTTCAGGTAGTCCTCGGTGCTCAGCCCGGCCGGGAACTGGCCGCGCTGAACGAAGCCCGCGGCGCCCCGCAGCACGCCGTCCTGGATCTGAGCCAGCGCAGCCTGCTTGTCCCTGGCCGGGAAGATGAACCGCGACAGGCCGATCCGCGGCCGGTGCGGCTGGCTCCATCTCGCCAGGAATTCCTCCGCCCACGGCCGTTGCACCTCATCGGTCGGCTCGGCATATCCGTAGGTGGCGCGGTTCAGCAGCAGGTTCGATCCGGCGGCCGCCGCGTAGGCCGCGCCCGCACCGCTGAAGACGCCCTGCCAGATGCGCCTGGTGAAGTCGCCCGCTGGGGGCTGGATCGTGAACCCCTCGGTGCCTACCTCCTGGTTGGCCAGCGCCTGGCGGACAGTGGCGAGCCGGCCAGTGGTCAGCCGGCGCTTGTCGTCGAAGTCAGCGCCGAACGCCGCGTACTCCACCGGCCCGTATCCGCTGCCGACGCCGAGCTCGACCCGTAAGCTCTGCGGTATGCTCCGCATCCTGGATGTCGCGCCCCTGCGCAGCTTCGTGGCTGTCGCGGACTGCGGCGGCTTTCAGCGCGCCGCGAACGCCCTGCACCTCAGCCAGGGTGCGGTGAGCCAGCATGTTCGCCGGCTAGAGGCGGCGGTCGGTCGTCCCCTCGTCGACGGCAGGGCCGCGGATCCCGGTTCACTCCCGACGGTGACATGTTGCTGCGCCAGGCCCGGCGCATCCTGGCTCTGCATGATGAGACGCTGCGCGACTTCGGTGTCGAGTCCGAGCAGACCCTCGTGATCGGCTCGACGGAGCATGCCGCGGCCCAGTTGCTCCCTGGCCTGGCCAGCTCGCTCACGGACGCACTCCCTGATTGCCGTCTGCGGTTCCGCGTCGACCGCGGCTCGCAATTGCGTAAGGCGCTGGATGACGGCCGGATCGACGTGGCGATGCTGCTCGGAGCCTCGGACGACCTGCAGGCCAGGGCGGTGGGCAGGCTCGAACTGACCTGGTACTCAGCGCCAGACTGGACACCGCCGGGCCCTGGTGAGCCCGTTCCCCTGGTCGCCTTCGACGACCCGTGCGCGCTGCGCTCCCGGGCGCTGGAAACCCTCTCGGGGGATGGCATCCCGGTGGAAGTAAATTGCGAGGCAGCCCACCTGGCCGGAGTCCAGGCGGCCGTCCGGGCCGGCCTCGGCGTCGGCCTGATGGCGACTCTCGGGCAGACCCCGGACGGCCTGGTCGCCCGCGACGACCTGCCGACCCCGGAACCGATTACCCTGTCGGTATGGTCCAAGCGCGGGCTGCCCCTCCACCTCACCGAGGAGGTGGCCGACTCGTTGCGCCGCCTGCTGGCGCCTTCCCGCGGGGTGTGGCCACCCGCCCGGAACGTCCTGCTGGCCACCGGAACCTGATCGCCGCTCAGGAGGCATGATGACCAGCGAAGACGCCGATGACCACTGGCACCGGCCACTAGTGCGGGTACGCGGTCACGACCTGCTCGGTGATACCGGCCAGACCAGCGGGATGAATCGCCGTGAGGCTATCTCCGGCAAGAACACCGGTTCGGAGAAGCTGTGGATGGGCCAGACGCATGTCGCGCCGGGCGTCAACTCGGGTGACCATCACCACGGCGAGGCGGAGACGGCGATCTACGTCCTGACCGGGCGCCCGGCGTTCGTGTTCGCCGACGGTGACCAGGAGGTCCGGCTTCAGGCCGAGCCCGGCGATTACATCTTCGTGCCGCCCTACGTGCCGCACCGGGAGGAGAATCCCGGCGACGAGGAAGCGGTCGTGGTCATCGCGCGCAGCAGCCAGGAGGGCATCGTGGTCAACCTCCCGAGCCTGTGGCCGGATCGCTGAGGCGGTTAAGC
>PMOU01000032.1 GCA_003161205.1 Actinomycetota bacterium
AGGCGTTACGAACGTCACAGCCAAGCACGATGACAGGGAGACCATGTCCAGAACCAGAACGCTCACTGCGGCCGTCGGTGCCATGGCAGCGATGGTAGGCATGACGATCGGCGGCGCGAGCGTGCCAGCCCAGGCGTCCACCAGGCCGGCGGACACGCCCCTGGCTGGCAGCGTCGCTCCGTTTACCAGCCGCACCCAGGCAACCGGCAATGTCGCCAGTTCCCAGCGACTGTCGATCCAGCTGTGGCTGCGGCCGCAGGTGGCGGCGGCGCAGCGTTTCGCCAGCGCGGTGAGCACGCCGGGCAACGCGCTCTTCCACCACTACGTCAGCCCGGATGGCTACGCCGCCCGCTTCGGGGCGACCGCCAGCGAGGCGGGCGCGGTCGAGTCGTGGCTCCGCACCGAGGGCTTCACCAGTGTCCACGTCAACCCGCAGCGCTCCTATGTGCGGGCCACGGCAGCGACGTCGAAGATCGATGCGGCGTTCCACGTGCAGCTGAAGCTCTACCGGGCGTCGGCGGCTGTCAACGCCGGGCCGTATGCCCTGCGCGCCAACGGCACCTCCGTCTTTCTTCCTTCCTCGCTCGCCAGCAGCGTCCTCGGCGTGACCGGCCTGGATAACGCGGCGCCGATCATCCCGCTCGACTACCAGACCAGCAAGACCATCAGCGGGTCGGCGGCCGGGGCGGCCCGCGGGGTGTCCGCTGCCGACCTCAAAGCCCCCTGCTCGAAGTATTACGGGCAGCACGAGGCCAGCGGCTTGCCGTCGCAATTCGGGGTAACGAAATTCCCGACCGAGGTGTGCGGGTACAGCGGCGGCCAGCTGCGCGCGGCCTACGGCGCCACCACGCAGAGCACCGGCACGGGCCAGACGATTGCCCTGGTGGAACTGGGCCTGACCAAGGACATGTTCCTGACCTTGAAGGACTACGCGGCGGCCAACGGCCTGCCCGCCCCGTCCGCCCAGCGGTACACGGAGCTATCGCTCGGCCAGGGAACCGCCTGCGGGGACGAGTTCGACGTGGAGGAGCAACTCGACGTCGAGGCTTCCTACGACATGGCCCCGGGTGCGAGCCAGCTCGTGGTGGGCGGTGACACCTGCAATGACGGTGACTTCGGGCTCCAGGGGCTCTTCAACGCCGACCTGGCGGTCATCAACGGCAACGGCGGCCGCCCGCTGGCGTCAGCTGCCTCCAATTCGTGGGAGGGCGGGGACGAGTCCCAGGCCCCCTACCTGACGAACATCGAGCACGCCTACCTGCTGCAGGCCGCCACCGAGGGCGTCGGCATGTACTTCTCCTCCGGCGACGGCTCTGGCGTCGAGACCCCGTCCAGCGACCCGTACGCCGTCGCGGTCGGCGGCACCACGCTCGGGATCGGCAAGACCAGCAATCGCCTGTTCGAGACCGGCTGGTCCACCGGGATATCCGTGCTGGCGAGCGGCGCGTGGCTCTTCCTGGGCGAGCAGGGTGCCGCCGGCGGCGGCCCCAGCGTGCTGTGGAAGCAGCCGGGCTACCAGAAGGGCGTCGTGCCGGCCGCGCTGGCCAAGGCTCCCGGCAACCGCGGTGGCCCGGTCCGCGCCGTGCCCGATATCAGCGCCGACGCCGACCCGTTCACCGGGTTGGCCGTGGGCCTGCTCACCTTCCACACCAAGAAGCACCTCCCGCCCACCTACAGCGAGACTGACATCGGCGGGACCAGCCTGTCCTCGCCAACGGTGGCCGGGATGGTGATTGCCGCCCAGCAGGGGCAGTCGGGACCGTTCGGGTTCATCAACCCAGCGATCTACAAACTGGCCGGGACCAGCGCCTTCTTCCGCACCCTGCCACTGACCAGCCATAGCCCTGCGCTGTATCGCGGGACGTCGTGCGACGCCGCCACCTGCGGCGAACAGGCACTGACCACCTTCGACGACCAGAGCTTCAGCATGTTCGGCTACACCGGGCAGGTCACTCTCAAGGGGTACGACAATATGAGCGGTGTCGGCACGCCCAACGGGCAGGACTTCATTACGGCCCTGCGCGCGCTAGAGAACTAAGGCGGCTAAGGCCAGGACTCACGCCGTTCACGCGCACTAGGCGAGGCGGGGAGCACTGCCCGTCGCGGAGGTAAAGGTCAGAGGCCAGTTCCCCGGCCGGGGAACTGGCCTCTGACCTTGCCAGGATGAGGGCAGGCCATTGACAATTCACCGCGCCCGAAGGTGGCCGCCCCCGCCTGGCGATCAGCGCGCCTGCGCTGGGCCGGCATCCGCCGCAGCCAGGCGTCCAGCTTGACATACCGCGCTGATGCTAGATATAGTGAGCATGTAGCGAGCGAAAGAGGAGATATGACCGGCACCCGCGTCGTCAGCCAGGAGCTTCAGGACAAGATCTTCGAGCAGGTCCGCAAGGGCCAGGAGCAGGTCCGTAAGGGCCAGGAGACCGTGACCGAGGCGATCAAGAGCTGGACGTCCACCGCCCAGGCATTCGTACCGCAACTGCCGGACCTGCCGTCATGGACCGCCAGGCTGCCCAAGCCTGAGGAACTCGTGGCGAACGCACACGACTTCACCGCGCAGCTGATGGCCGCCCAGAAGAAGTCTTCCGAGCAGCTGATGGCCGCCCAGAAGAAGTTCGCCGAGCAGGCACGTGACGCAGTCGCGCCGCTGCTCGCCATGGCAGGCGTCTCGCCTGCCCGCCCGGGCAGCAAGCCGGCCGGCCTGAGTGCCGCCGCGAAGGCAGGCACTGCCGCGAAGGCAGGCACTGCCGCAAAGCCGGGTGGCGCTAAGAAGTGACACCGCACGCGGCGGATCGGGACATCCTGATCCGCCGCGCATGCTCACTATCCTGAGCGGGCTCGGCCAGCTCAGCCCAGGTCACCGGGGCGACAGTGAATGATCCTTGGGATATGCAGAAGGAGGCGCTCGGCGCCTTCATCCGCAGCCAGCGAAAGCTCTCCAACCTCTCGCTGCGCCAGCTGGCCGAGCTCACCAGCCTCTCCAACCCCTATCTCAGCCAGCTCGAGCGCGGCATGCACCAGCCGTCTGTCCGCGTGCTCAAGCTGATCTCCGGGGCGCTCGGCTTGTCCGCCGAGATGCTGCTATTGCAAGCAGGCCTGCTCGACCCCCGCCCCGCCGACGCGGGCAGCGCGGACGGGGCGCCGCCTGACTCGGCGGAGAGCGCCATCCAGGCCGACGAACGGCTGGACGACGAGCAGAAAGCCGCGCTGCTCGCCGTCTACCGAAGCATGCTCCGCGATTAGGCCGGTCTGAATGGCGAGGTCAGCCTGCCCCCGGCCAGGAGCGTAGAGGGAAGACGTGGCCGTTAGGCCGGAATCCTGGTCCACGTTTCTCTGCGCCGTACCCTCGTGTGTATGAGTTCCTGTCTTTCGATGCCGAGGTCGCTGGTCATCAGGTGATCTTCAGCGCAGGCCAGGTCGAGGCGGTCGTGGTCCCTCTGGAGGAGTACCGCGCGCTTAAGGCGCTGGAGCAGCATGAGGCAGAGTTGTACTGGGTCGCTCACGAGAGCAGGTATCCGTCCCAGCCAGGTGACGACGTTCCTGACGGCAATGTGTACGAGTCGATGGAAGCGCTGGTGGCCGATCTCGGCGCAGGCGAATGAAGTATGTTCGCACGCCTGGTTTCCTGATCGACCTGCGCCGACTGTCTGACGAGCACCGCAAGCTGTTCATGCAGGCAGGGCATGAGGTCCTCCGTCCCGCGCTGGACGCTGGCGCCCACCAGGGAGCGGTGCCGTGGCCGAAGGCGCTGCGCGTCCACCGGATCGGCGCAGACTACTTCGATGACATGGAGCTTCGCGGGACCCGATAGCCGAGCGATGTTCCGGTTGGTAGAGGTCGCAGGCGAAACAGTCGTGGTGTGGCTACGTATCGGCAACCACGGTATTTACGGCTCCTGACGCAGCGCGAAATGGATCCGGTGATGGCGATCGGCCGGTACCGCTTCCAAGCTGGTCCTATGGGCCCGAACTGATGCCGGACGCGGCGGCGCCCGGTCCCGGCGCTGCCGCTCTCCGGGCCGGTCCGCCATGTCGAAGCGAGTCGTTTCCTGACATACGCGATCACTTGTGGCAGGCTCTTGCGCCGTGGCACGGTTCCTTGATTTGCGTGGCTGGATGCAGGAGCAGTGCGCGGATTTCAGGTTTGATGTTGGCGGAGTCTTCCAGCGGGAGAGCGACTTCGCCTAGTGGCCGCTAGAAGCGTCCGGGCCGGCCGAACTGGAGGAGCGCCTTACCCAGGGCGGCCATCTGCTGCCCTTGCCGCGAGAGCCTGCCGCACTGGCGAACGTGCTGGAAGTCTCCATCGTGAACTTCCTCGCCCTGCGCGTCCTGGCGGTTGCCGGGGCCGAGGTGCGCCGGGGCACGGAGCGCGGTTATCCCGATGTCGAGATTGGCGGCCCGGCGTTCGGCGGCGGCTTCCACGCGGTCGATGTCAAGGCAGCCCGGCGGGCGGCGAGCGGGCGGCAGACGCAGAGCAGGATCACGCTGTACACCGGCAACACGTACTTTAAGTGGCCTGAGCTGCACTGGCCGGGGACCTTCCGGCCATTTAGCGACTACGCCAGCCATCTCGATGTGATCATGATTTACACACTCAATCCGGACAGCAACGCGCGTGTGGAGGATCTTGAGATCATCGTTCAGGAGCCCTGGCGGATCGCCAGCCGTGAGCGGTCGTCCACGACCCGCGAGTACATCGGGGCCATCACGGACATCTCCGGGCTCCGTGCCGGGGCGGGCGCGTTCGACGGCCCGGCAGAGTTCTACGAGTACTGGCGCAAGTACCCGTTCAAGATCAGCGCGCAGGTCCAGCGGCAGCTTCAGCGGCTGCTCACCGCGACCCAGGATGAGCTGGCCCGGCTGAGGGCCCGCCAGGAACCCGGGCCCAGGCCCGAATAGTCAGCCGCGCGGCCCGGCTGGTCCAGTCGGCTGGTTCCGGAGTTCCGTTTCCGCGGTTCCGGGTGGCTTCCCGGTTTTGTCGGCTCGCACTGCCAGGATGGGCGGGTGGGCACTCAAGGCGTCGCGATATCGCTGTTCTCCGGAGCCGGCGGACTCGACCTGGGCGCGGAACGGGCGGGGTACGAGGTCCGGGCCGCCGTCGAGTGGGACCGTGACGCCGCGGCCACGATGGAGAAGAACTTCGACCACCTGATCTCGCCGGTGATCCAGAGCGACATACTCGCCACGCCGACCCGCCAGATTCTCGCGGCCGCGGGCTTGAGACAAGGGCAGCGGCCAGACCTGCTCGTGGGCGGGCCGCCGTGCACGCCGTTCTCCAAGTCCGGATTCTGGCTGGAGTGGAAGCGCGAGGGCCTGGATCCGGACGCGTCGCTTCTGCAGGCTTACACGCGCGTGCTCGCCGAGGCCCGGCCCCGGCGGTTCGTCCTGGAGAACGTCTACGCCCTGACGTATGACAACCGGGCCAGCAGGCCCGCGTACGAGCGGCTGCTCAGGGAGATCGACGCGGCCGGCTATCACTGCGCGGCCAGGGTGCTCAACGCCGCGGACTACGGCGTCCCCCAGTCACGGCCCCGGCTGTTCGTCATCGGCGCGCCGAAGGACGAGCCAGTTCCGGTCCACCCCTTGCCCTCACACGGCGGCCAGTGGGAACGACGGGTCAGCGGTGACCCGCAGCGCCCGCACGTGACCACGGGAGAGGCACTGGCCGGCCTAATGGCCGACCCCGAGCCCGGCGAGGAAGTCAGCGGCAAGTACGGGCACCTGCTGCCGGACATCCCGCCAGGAGACAACTACCTCTTCTACACGGGCAAGCGTGGTCACCCCGCGCCCCTTTTCCAGTGGCGCAGCAAGTACTGGTCATTCCTGCTCAAGCTGGCACCGGACAAGCCCGCGCCGACGATTCAGGCCCAGCCCGGCCCCTATGTCGGCCCGTTCCACTGGGACAACAGGCGCCTGCGAGCAGCCGAGATCAAAAGGCTGTTCACCTACCCCGACGAGTTCGAGCTCGTCGGCCGCCGAGCCTCCGTCCAGGCGCAGCTCGGCAACTCCGTGCCGCCGCTGCTGGCCGAGAAAGTCATCCGGGTGCTCAGCCCGCACGGTTGCGACGCGCTGCCTGACGCCGGCCGCCTGACTGCCTGACCGACGCTCCAGTCAGGCGCATGCGCGCTGGAGCACCTCCGGTGCGGTAAAGCCGTGCCCGGCTGCCGGCCTGGCAGCGGGCTAGCCTCCTTGCGGGCCTGGTCATCAGGGCGCATCGGCGGAGCTCATCCGGGTCGCGGGCCGTCGCGCTCGGCCAGTTCCTCGCATACCTGGCGCGCGGGCACGCCGGCTCGTTGAGCGGCGGCGCGGATGTAGGCGACTGCCGCGTACAGGGCGTACTGCCAGAAGTCGTCGGTCTGCCACCAGCGGACCTCGTCCAGCAAGTCCGGCTCGGTTCCGCCGCGCAGCGCCGCTGCTGCCAGGATCGCGAACTGGAGCTTCTTGTTCTCCCGGCCGCGGAAGGCGTACTCGGGCAGGAACCGTTCCCGCATCTGTTCCAGGGCCAGCGGGTCGGTGCGGCTGGCCCCGCACCAGTCCAGCGCGTCGGCGGCGACATCGAGGAAGACCTCGCCGGGGAAGGTGTTGTTGCGGGGATGCAGGGCCACTAGCTCGCCCGCCAGCTCGGCTACTTCAGTATTCCGGGCCAGCCCGTCCAGCAGGATCCGGCGGGCGGTGGCCGCGTCCTGAGGCGTGGGCGATTTCCCGGCGGGCATACCCAGACGTTAGGGCAGAACCGTGCCGGCCGTCCGGCCCTTCGGGAGGTGGCCGGGATGCATGAACGACGGATATACCGGAGCCGCCGGCTCAGGGTTCGCCGCCATTCCTGCTTCGCCGCGATCCCTGCCCGTCCTTTCGCGCGGCGAGCGCGCGGCTCATCCCGCGCCGCACCGCGGCGACCAGGTAGGGCCGCAGCCGGGTGGCGGGCACGATCGTGTGCACCGAGCCCACCTCGCGGGCCCGCTCGATGCTGTGCCTGCTGTCGAACTCGTCGGCGACCTCGCCGAGCTTCTCCGCGCGCACGGCGGGCCGGACCGAGGCCAGCTCGTCGCGCAGTCGGGCGGCGTCGGCGTGGGCCCCGTTAGCCGCGGCCGCGGCGAGGCTGGCCTGCAGGCCAGCCACCCGCGGATCGGCCGCGGTGCGCCTGCCCACCTCGCCGGCAAAGACGACCGCCGCGGCTGGCGCGCCGCCGATCACCGAGGCGTACGAGCCCTCGACGGCGGCCACCTCCATGTTGTCGTTGAGCGTCCCGGAGAACACCACGAACGCGCCGCCGTGATAGCGGGAGACCACGCAGAAAACAATCGGGCCGTCGAAGTTGACCACCGCGCGGCCGATCTCCGCGCCGTACTCCAGCTGGAGCCGACGCAATGACTCAGGGGAGCCGTCGAAGCCTGACAGGTTCGCCAGCACGACGACCGGGCGGTTCCCGCTGGCCGCGTTGATCGCCCGCGCGGTCTTCTTCGACGAGTGCGGGAAGAGCGTTCCGGCAGTCCATTGGGCCGGGCCGTCCACTGGGTAAGGCCCGCGGCGTGGCAGCGGGCGTGACTCGATGCCGATCAGCGCCACCGGCTGCCCGCCCAGGTGCGCGTCGAGCACGATGACCGACTCGGCGTCCCGCATGTCGGCCCAGCGTTCCAGCGGCGGGTGGTCAGCGTCGGCCACCCCGCGCAGCAGCGAGCGCATGTCGAAGGGCTTCTTGCGCTCACCGTTGACCGCGGGATCGAAAATCTCGCCGAGGGTGCTGAAGTCGCAGCCCGGCCCGGCGTGCGGTGACGCAGAGATGTCCCGGTCCGCGGGGTCAGCGGTAGGGGCGGCCCTGGGGAACTGCTCGCCCGGCGCGATGTAGGTGTGCTCGTAATGCGCGAGCAGCAGGTCGGCGGCCGCGGACAGGTCGGCCGCCCAGTACTGGGCCTGGCCGTTCGGGCCCATGATCCGGTCATAGCCGCCGATGCCGAAGTTGTCCTCGGCGGATACCCCGCCGGAGTAGTCGAGTGACTGCTTGCCGGTGAGCACCATCGCCGAGTCCGGCGTCATCACCAGGATGCCCCTGGTGTGCATGAGCATCGTCGCCTCGGCGTTCCAGTACGGCTGGGCGCCGACGTTGATGCCGGCCACCACCACGTTGATCTCGCCGCCGCCCTGAGTGAACTCGATGATCCCGCGCAGCACCCGGGAGATCCAGTCCATGGCCTCGGTGCCGGAGTCCATCGCGATCTTCGCGCCAGCCGAGATGGCGAACCACTCCACCGGGGCACCCGAGCGCCTTGCCAGCTCGATCGCGGCAAGTATCCGCCGGCACTCCGGCTCGGCGATCGCGCCGAGTGCGCTGGTCGGATCGCCGAGCAGCACGATCCTGCGCATCCCCTCGGGGTAACGCCGGGTGCGGGTGGTGACCACGCCGAGCACGATGTTCGCGGTGTTCGAGCCAGCCGCCCGGTCCACCGGCACCGGGGCNNCCCGTCTCGTCCAGGTCGTACTCGGTGAACGTGCCGGCCGCGCCGCCCGGGTCGGGCGAGCGGGTGATCAGCGGGATGAGCTCGTAGGGGTAAACGGCGCCGCGGCGGCGGGCGCGGATCACCTTCTGGGTATAGGCGTTCTGCTCGAGCAACCGGCGGGTTGGCGGGCCAGTGATGCGCAGCGTCAGCCCGGCACCCGGCGGCCGGGACATCCGCAGCACCAGCTCACGGGGTCCCGCGGGCTCAGGCCCACCGGGCCCCGCGTCACGATCGCCAGCGCCGAAGGTCCGGAACTGCACGAGCACTTGCTCCAGGCCCAGCGACTCAGTGCGCGGGGCGAGTGACCGCACCACCTGGCCGAGCTCGCTGACCGGCACGTCCACGACCGGCCAGACGTAGAGCTTGATCCGGTTCCATTCCAGTTTGGCCGCGCTCTCGTCGGCAGAGCGAGCGGCGCGGAGGCTGTCCAGGCAGGCGTCGAGGGTGCGCTCGAGCTGCGGCAGGCCGCGGATCCGGCCGTCCTCGTCGCGCAGCGTGGTCAGGTCGCGGACGTCGGCCAGCGCGATCAGCCGCTGATCGCCGGCCACCTCGCGGCCTCGCGCGCGGAACAGGTGCACGTCGGCGGCCGAGGGCAGCCGGGTGAGCTCGAATCCCGACAGCCGCCACAGGCCGAGCCGCTCGGCGACCATCGGGTGCAGGCCGCGCAGCGTCCGGTCCTCTGCCGCCGCCCCGGTGCCCGCCTCGCCGCGGAAGGTGTACCAGGCCGGCTCGCCGCTCTCGTCACCGTCCGCCCGGCGCACCGCGACGGCGACCCGCGCGACCCCAGCCGGGATGGTGCCGAGCTCGTCGCGGATCTGCGCGGCACGGGCGTCCGGATCGCCGCCGCTGGCCGCAGGCCCGCGGGCGGTGATGTACAGGTCGATCAGCGCGGTGCGGCCGGCCGGGAGCGCGTCCGCGAGCTGGCGCAGGCCAGTCACGCCATCGCTGCCCGTGCCGCTGGCCACGGTGGCGGCCAGCACGTAGTCGTGCCCCTCGTGGGCGTACTCGGCGGTCAGCACCGGACGGCCGCCGCCGGTGACCCGGACGTGCCGCAGTGGCCGGATCCGGTAATACCGCCGGGTCATCACCTCGAGCATCGCGGTGTGGTGCCGGTCGGCGAAGACGCCGAGTATCGGCGCGCCGGTGGCGGCGATGGCATCGATCTGGGCTGCCCGTGCCACCGGATCGGGCGAGAGATGGTCGAGCTCGGCGCGCACCCGCTGCCGCGCCCGCTCCTGCTCGGCGGCGATCAGCGGGGCGTCGAAGCAGCGGTAACGGACCTGCCTGGCCAGGTCGCCCAGCGACGGATGGCGCAGCTGGGTGGCCGACACCAGCTGGTCGACGACCCGCCGGTAGTCTTCCCGGTTGCGGGCGGGCAGCGAGTCCGGGTACCGCAGCCGCCACCGCAGCAGCTCCGCCACGACCGGCACGTGCGCGGCAGCGCGGCGGTGAGCCAGGAACATCCGGTAGAGCGCGGCGTCCAGCTCTGGCGCGGGCTCCAGGCCGGTGACCCCGTAGTGGGCCAGCGCGCGGCGCAGCTTGATCCGGAAAGACTCGGGCAGCCCCTCGGCGTCGGCGTCGCGTGAGCGCAAGTAGGCGTAGAGGTATTCCTGCGGGTTGCGGGCGGCCTCGGCGTCAACGGCCGACTCGTCATCGGCCTCCGCCCCGTCGGGGACCCGGCGATTGCGCGACAGCGCGCTCAGGTCGGCGAAGATCCGCAGGATTTC
>PMOU01000307.1:0-1438 GCA_003161205.1 Actinomycetota bacterium
TAACGGGGAAGGATCTCTCCTATGGATGAGCAACTTCTGCCTGACTTGCTCCGGCTGCGCGGGTCGGTTGTGGCCGCGAGCGATGAGTTCTTCGCCGCCAAGGAGAACCTGATCAAGCCGGGCGCGCCGGTCTTCGTGCCGGATACCTACGGCGCCAAGGGACAGGTCTACGACGGCTGGGAGACCCGGCGCAAGCGCGGGCCCGGCGGGACGCTGCCGGACCGCACAGCCCGTGACTGGGTGATCGTCCGGCTCGGCGTTCCCGGGGTGCTGCACTCCATCGTGGTCGACACCGCGCACTTCACCGGGAACTTCCCGCAGGCCTGCTCGGCGGACGCGTGCTGCGCGAGCGGATACCCGTCCTTCACCGAGCTCGCGACCGATCCCGTATCCGGCGGCCCGGGAGGAATCTGGCAGGAGATCGTGCCGCGCGGGCTGCTGACCGGCGACGCCCGGCACGCCTTCAGCGTGAGCTCCCCGCGCCGCTTCACCCACGTCCGGCTGAACATCTTCCCCGACGGCGGCGTCGCCCGGCTGCATGTGCACGGTGAGGTGGTGCCGGATCCGGCCATCCTGGCGGGCCTGACCTTCGACCTGGCGGCGCTGGAGAACGGCGCCGACATCGCGGCCCGCAGTGACCAGTACTACTCCGCGCCGCGGAACGTGATATCGCCGGGACTCTCGCGGCTCATGGGCGAGGGGTGGGAAACTCGCCGGCGCCGCAAGCCCGGGTATGAATGGCTGGTCATCCGGCTCGCCGGGCACGGCGAGATCAACCTCGCGGAGATCGACACGTCCTGGTTCCGGGGCAACCAGCCCGACACCGCCTCGCTGCAGACGCTGGACGCCAGTAAGGGCGCTGCTCTGACCGACGAGAGCGCGTGGCATGATCTGCTGCCGCCCGTCAGGCTGCTGCCCGACACCCCGCACCGGTACCGCGTCTACGGCGCGCCGGCGACGCACGTGCGGCTGAAGATCTTCCCCGACGGCGGGGTGGCCCGGCTGCGGCTGTACGGGTCGCTGACCGAGGACGGCCTGGCGGCCATGCGGCGCCGGTGGGACGAGACCGCCTGACCGTACGACCTGACCAGCACGCGCCATCGTGATCTCATGGCCCCATGAGCCATGTGGTGATCGCACCGGATAAGTTCAAGGGCACGCTGACCGCTGCCCAGGTAGCTGCTCATGTGGCGGCTGGGCTCGACCGGGCTTGCCCTGGGCTGGAGAACGTTCAGGTACCGGTGGCGGACGGCGGAGATGGCACCGTCGATGCGGCGCAGGCGGCCGGGTACCGCCGCGTGGAGCTCGGCGTATGCGGGCCGACGGGCCAGCCCACCACGGCCGCCTTCGCCGTCAGCGAGGAAACGGCCGTCATCGAGTCCGCACAGGCCAGCGGGTTGAGCCGGCTGCCGGACGGGGTGCCCGCACCGCTGACCGC
>PMOU01000307.1:1459-6828 GCA_003161205.1 Actinomycetota bacterium
GCCCGGCTGCTTGACGAGTCGGGAGCCGAGCTCCCGCCGGGCGGCGCGGCCCTGACCCGGCTGCACCGGATCGACGTCTCCGGGCTGAAGGACCTGTCCGGAACCGAGCTGATCGCGGCTACCGACGTGGACAACCCGCTGCTCGGCGAGCGGGGTGCCGCGGCGATCTACGCACCGCAAAAGGGCGCCTCGGCGCGGGACGTGGCCACCTTGGAGAGCGCCCTGGCCCACTGGGCGGACGTGACCGAGCGGACGCTGGGCCGCGTCATGCGGGATGATCCGGGAGCGGGCGCGGCAGGCGGACTCGGCTTCGCCGCGCTGGCTTTCCTCGGCGCGAGCGTGCGGCCCGGAATCGAGCTGCTGCTCGAGCTGCTCTCGTTCCCCGCTCACCTGCCCGGCGCCCGGCTGGTCATCACCGGGGAAGGCGCGCTCGACACGCAGACCCTGCACGGCAAGGCCCCGGCCGGGGTGGCCCGGGTGGCCGCCGCGGCGGCGCCGGGCCTGCCGGTGGTGGCGGTGGCCGGAATCTGCTCGCTGACCGAAGGCCAGCTCCGCTCGGCCGGGATCTCAGGTGCTTACGCGCTGGCCGACATCGAGCCTGACCTGACCCGCTGCCGGGAGCAGGCCGGCCCGCTGCTCGAGGACCTGACCACCCGGCTCGCCCGCGACTGGATCACGTGGTGACCCCTGATTGTGCTGGCAGACGATGGTTCGGCGATGATGGGAGACTATGCCTCTGACTCTGACGACACCGCTGCCCGACGTCAGCCTGTGGGCCCGCGGCAGCGGGCTGGAGATCGTCTGGCTGCTGACCGGCGCCGCCCTGCTGACCCGGGTCGCCACCTGGCTCGGCGGGAGGATCACGAACCGGATCGATGCCAGCGCCCGGGAGACGGACGCGCTGGTCCGTTCCGAGGCGTCCAAGCACCGGCACGCGCTGACATCGGTGATCACCTGGGTCACGCTGGTCGTCATCTACTGCGCGACCGGCGTGGAGGTCCTGCGGTGCCTGGAGGTCCCGCTGACGAACCTGGTCGCCCCGGCCGCCGTGGCCGGGGTGGCCCTGGGGTTCGGGGCCCAGCGCATCGTCCAGGACCTGCTGGCCGGTTTCTTCATCATCACCGAGCGCCAGTACGGCTTCGGAGATCTCATCCGCCTGTCGGTGCCGAACGAATCTGCCCCCGCCGTGGGCACCGTGGTGGACGTCACCTTGCGGATAACCACCGTGCGCACCAGCGACGGCGAGGTGCTCATCACCCCCAACGGCCAGATCAGCCAGGTGACCAACC
The DNA here is from genome assembly GCA_003161205.1 of Actinomycetota bacterium. The sequence goes on from PMOU01000307.1 coordinate 2,749, forward strand.
TGTCCCGCGACTGGGCCCGGGCGGTGGTAGACGTGCCCGTGCCCGTGACCGCGGACGTCAACCGGGTCAGTGACCTGCTGCGGGAGATCGGCGAGGAGGTCTACAAGGATCCGGACCTGCGCAGCCTGCTGCTTGACCCCCCGGCCGTCTTGGGGGTTCAGAACCTCGACGTGGACCAATTCCAGCTTCGCATGGTGGCCAGGACGCTGCCCGGCAAGCAGTTCGTGGTCGGCGGGGAGCTGCGGATCCGGATCGCGGCCAGACTACGGCGCGAGGGCATCAACCTGCCGACCGCGGTGGAAACCGGAGCGCAGACCGGACCGGACGGGACCGACTGATGCGACGGCTGCGACTGATACGCACCTCGACCTGGGTCCTCATCGCGATCTTCGTGGTCAGCTTGGCCGCCTGGCTGGAGGTCAGGCCCATCCCGGCGAGCTCGTCGCCAGCAGGGACCGGCGTTTCCCCCACGGTCACGCCGACCACCTATGCCCCGACGCCGACCCCGACCGCGAAACCGACGCGCGCGGCCCCCACGACCACCAGCACGCCGCACCCGACCACGACGCCGCACTCCAGCGCCTCTCCGACCGTCACGCCCTCCGTGCTCGTGTCACCGACCCTGTCGGCTTCTCCCCCGTCCTCTGTCCCGGCATCGCCCTGACCAGGAGAACGGCGATGACTCTTAGTTAATTCTTCATTACTTCGGGTAAGACATGACACGTGATCGGCGGGGAAATCCGATCACGCGGGGATGTACTCGAGCATGAAGGACGGGGACCATGCGAGTTCGCCGAGGGATCATGGCAACGGGGATCACGATCGCGTTGTTCGGCGTGCCGTTCGCCACGGCCGGGACGGCCTTGGCAAACCCGCCGCCGGCGACCGTCATCGGCACGATCACGGGGCCGCACACGTTCACCCTGGATTCAGGGACCGTGGTGCTCGGTGAGCTGCTGCAGCCGCAAACGCGGCTCTACGGTTCCTATGTGCCGGTGACCGGTATCTCCACGGTGCATAGCGTGACCACGGTCACGACCGGCGATACGTTCCTGCCGCTGAACCGGCCGGATATTGAGACGACCTTCACCGTCATAGCGCCGTAATCGCCGCCCCCTCAACAACAACCAGCTCAAGCACCAGCCGGCCGGCTATCGAATTGGCCACCGGCACGAAGGAGGCGGGGCATGCTGCTGCTCCGGAGTATGAGACGTTCCCGGGCCTGCACCTGCGGCCACCAGCCGGAGGCTCACCAGCATTACCGGCCCGGCAGCGACTGCGGGATGTGCGAGTGCCCGCAGTGGTCACGGTGCGGCGGTTCGCGCCTTGCCCTGGCGTTCCGGCGGACCTGTGACACCCCTGATGAGGGTCTGATAGGCGGGCAGGCCGGGTCAGGTTCATGGGCATGGCCGGTGACCGGGATCTCCACGGTGGAAAGCGCTGCCACGGTCACGACCGGTGATCCGCTCCTGCCGCTGGATCAGCCGGATACTCAGACGACCTCCGCGGCCGTCCAGCCGTAACTGCCGGCAGAACCGGGGCCGGGCCAGCTCAGCCCTTCATCGCGTACTCGGCCACCCAGGCGACCGTCATGGTCTCGATGGTGCCGTCGGGCTGCGGTGTGTCCTGGTTCTGCGACTGCAAGGTCAGGTTCATCGGAATGTCCGGCCACTGGGTGCCGGAGCGCAGCGAACCGACGGAGACTTTGGCCCAGACCCGGCCGTCGATCGTGTACGTGATCGTGCTCGGCGTCCACTGCACGCCGTAGGTGTGCCACGCCGTGCCGTCGCTGTCCTGGGTGGGGCTGGCGATAACGCAGCAGCCGCCGTTCCCGCTCGGCCCCGGGTGCAGGCTGGCGGAAAAGCTCTGCCGGGACCCGCCCAGGTCCTGGAAGAAATCAACCTCCGGCGGCCAGACACCCTGCTGGGACGGCCACAAGATGGCCAGGTTATTGATGGACAGCCCGGGCTCGTCGTCGCCCTTCATCCGGACCAGGTACATCCCGTAGGTCTGCGGGTTGTTATAGAACTGCACGCCCCCCTGGGCTGAGGACGTCGCCAGCAGGTGCAGCGCGCCGCCGCTGACCGAGACGTTGGAGGACACCCAGTTACCGTACGGGTCACCGCCCGGCTCGCCGGTGTAGGCGTACCACCCCGACGGCAACCTGCTGCCCGGGAAATCGGTGCCGTAGGTCAGCCGCCAGCCGGCCGCCTTGGTGGGCCACGGCGGGGGAACGCGATGTACGGGGGCTGGCGACCCGGAGCACGCCGCGGCTGCGGCGATGACCGCCGCGGCCAGTAGCGCCGTCGACAGACCGCGGCGCGGCAGCTTCATGGGCTCCCCCGCCCGTGCAGCGGACCAGCCCCCGGCGCGTGCATACGCAGGGGCTCGTCAGCGCGGGACATTCGACCATCGTATTGCGCCCGCCCAGGTGGTCGGGGTGGATCGTCCCGATCTGACCTCGTCGGCTCAATCCGGGCTAATCGAGCAGTTCGCGGAGGGCCAGGCGGACCGCGAGGGCCTGCTGCGACATGGCCCCGATCGCGGCGATGCCGTGCTCGTCGGCGGCGGTGCGGGCGAGCATATCCAGGTGCCGGCCGCTGAGCTCGGCCAGCGCGTCGGCCTGCTGCCAGTCCCGGTAAGCGGCGTCTGCCGCGCGGACCTCGGCCGCGTAACGCTCCAGCGCCGCGACCCGGGCCGCGATACTGGAGTCGGCGAGCTGGGCGGCCTGGAGCTGACGGTCGAGCAGCGCGGTGGTCACGGCGCCCGCGGTGGCCGCAGACACCTCAGCTCGCCGGGCGCGGAGCCGGCCCTGCTCGCGCAGCGCGAGGGCGATGTCCCATTCCTGAGCCGCGAGGGCCGCGCCCGCGGTGGCCTCATCGAGCAGGCCGGCCCGGTAGACCTCCGAACAGGTCACGGCGTCGACCGCATCTTGCGCGCGCCGCAGCAGCACCGTGGACCGGGCGTCGAAATCGGCGGCCGTCAGGTAACGGCCGTGGTAGGTGCGCGCGGCCAGCTCGGCCGGCACGTTGCCGTCGGGCTGCCCGAAGCGGACGATCCGGATGCCGAGGACCACCGAGGTGATGACGGCGATGATTCCCGCGAGCAGCAGGGCATAGCGGCTCAGGGCGGATTCCCAGCCGGCCGGCGCCTGAAAGACCAGCACCCCGATGGCCAGCGGAGTCGCGCCGAAGACCGCGATCAGCGCGGCGGCGGTCATGCCGCTGACCGCCTGGTCGATCGTGGCTCCCCGCTGGCCGGAATCGGTCGGCAGGTAGTCGCGGCGGCGGACGGGCCGGTTCCGGTGGGCGGGAGTCAGGAGCGTGCCGGGCGCGGTCAGCAGCACGCGGTCCAAGAGCGGGATGCCGGGATCGACGGCCGGGCGCCGCAGCAGGACACGGGGCCAGGCTGGGTGGTGCAGGTCATCCATCGGCCGGCTCCTGTTCCGCACACCCGGGCCGCGAAGGCCGGGCGGTAGGGCAGGTGAGTCCCCCCTAGGTTATCGCGGCCGGGCCGGTTCAGCACGGCTGCGTGCGGCGCGGGCGTATTCGGCCAGGGCCGAGGCGACGGCGTCCTGCGGGGCCGGGAGGGCACGAGCACGCTCACGTGCGGCCTGGCGCATCCGGGTGGCCAGCGCGGGATCGGTGAGCACCGCGCGCACCGCGTCGGCGAGCTGGTCCGGGTCACCGGGAGGTACGAGGAGGGCGTCCTGGCCGGTGAGCTCCGGGATGCCGCCGACGCGGGTGGCGACGACCGGCACCCCCGCGCGAAGCGCTTCCTGCAGGATGAGCGGCTGGCCTTCCCACACGCTGGGCAGCACGAAGACGGCGGCGGCGGCCAGCAGCGCCGGCACGTCGTCGCGGTGACCGGGGAAGCGGGCGTCGAGGTGCAGCGCGGCCGCCTGGCGCTTCAGCTCGGCCTCCAGCGGTCCCTGGCCGACGATGACCAGCACCGGCTCGGGCTCGATGTCCCGCCAGCTGGAGGCGGCCTCGAGCAGGGTGCCGAAGCCCTTCTGCGGGGCGAGACGGCCGACGGCCAGGACCACGGGGCGGGCCGGCCCGAGGTCCATCCCGGCCGGCG
>PMOU01000307.1:6858-7005 GCA_003161205.1 Actinomycetota bacterium
GTCGGCAGGAGCTGAGTCGGCGGGAACTGGGTCGGCCGGGACTGGGGCGTGGGCGACCCGGCGGGCGCCGGCGGCGCGCATCCGCTGCTCCAGGTCCGCCGAGACGCACAGCACGGAGTCCGCGCGGCGCGCGACGATCAGCTCGAG
>PMOU01000417.1:0-141 GCA_003161205.1 Actinomycetota bacterium
CGCAAGGGGGAGTACGGCGAGCTGCTCAGGGAACTGCAGACCAAGGGCTACTCGCGGGCCCGGGTGGACGGCACCATCGTGCGGCTGGATGAGACGCTGTCCGGCCAGCTGCCGGCGCTGAAGAAGTACGAGAAGCACGAC
>PMOU01000417.1:234-506 GCA_003161205.1 Actinomycetota bacterium
GGCACCAAGCTCGAGGTCGACCCTGAGCTGATCGTGCCGGATGAGTCCAAGTCGCTCGCGGACGGCGCGATCGCGCCGTGGAGCGGCGGGCATATCAGCGATTACTTCGTCCGGCTGATCGAGGCCCTCGGCGACACCCTCGGGTTCCGGATGGACACGCCGTGGGCCAAGCTGCCCGCCAAGGCCCGCACCGCCCTGCTGCGCGGCTACGACCTGCAGGTGCACGTGCGGTACAAGAACCGGTACGGCAGGCAGCGCTCGTACTACACCAA
>PMOU01000417.1:523-1924 GCA_003161205.1 Actinomycetota bacterium
GCGGTGACGGTGAACGACAAGTCCATCGCCGAGCTGTGCGCGCTGCCCATCGGGGAGCTGGCCAAGCTGCTGCTCACCCTGGAACTTTCCGAGCGCGACCAGCAGATCGCGCACCGGATCGTGAAGGAAGTCAACGCGCGGATGGGCTTCCTGCTCGACGTCGGGCTCGACTACCTGGCCCTGAACCGGGCGTCGGCGACGCTGGCAGGCGGTGAGGCCCAGCGGATCAGGCTCGCGACCCAGATCGGCTCGGGCCTGGTCGGGGTGCTCTACGTGCTGGACGAGCCGTCCATNNGGGAACACGCTGATCGTCGTCGAGCACGACGAGGACACGATCCGGGCGGCGGACTGGGTGGTGGACATCGGGCCGCGCGCCGGGGAGCACGGCGGGAACATCGTGGTGTCCGGCACGGTCGAGGATCTGCTGGCCAATCCCGAGTCGCTGACCGGCGCCTACCTATCCGGCCGGGAGTCCATCCCGCTGCCCGCCCACCGGAGGAAGCGGGACCGGAGCCGGGAGGTGGCGGTCAAGGGCGCCAGCGAGCACAACCTGCGCGGCGTGGACGTGGCGTTCCCGCTCGGCTGCCTGGTGGCCGTCACCGGGGTATCGGGTTCGGGCAAGTCCACGCTGGTCAATGACATCCTGTACAAGGCCTTGGCGCGTGAGCTCAACGGCGCGCGCACGGTTCCCGGCAAGCACACCCGCATCACCGGCATGCAGCACCTGGACAAGGTCGTCCATGTCGACCAGGGGCCGATCGGGCGCACGCCGCGGTCCAACCCGGCCACCTACACCGGGGTGTTCGATCACGTCAGGAAGCTGTTCGCGTCGACTACCGAGGCCAAGATCCGGGGCTACCAGCCGGGCCGGTTCTCCTTCAACGTCAAGGGCGGCCGGTGCGAGTCGTGCTCGGGAGACGGCACGATCAAGATCGAGATGCAGTTCCTGCCGGACGTGTACGTGCCGTGCGAGGTCTGCCACGGGGCGCGGTACAACACTGACACCTTGCAGGTGCACTACAAGGGCAAGACGATCGCCGAGGTCCTGGACATGCCGATCGAGGAGGGGGCCGAGTTCTTCGCGCCGGTGCCCGCTATTCACCGGCACCTGAAGACGCTGGTCGACGTGGGCCTGGGCTACGTCCGGCTGGGCCAGCCCGCGCCCACCTTGTCCGGCGGGGAGGCCCAGCGCGTCAAGCTCGCCACGGAACTGCAGCGCCGGGCCACCGGGCGGACCATCTACGTGCTGGACGAGCCGACCACGGGCCTGCACTTCGAAGACATCCGCAAGCTGCTCGGCGTGCTGACCCGGCTAGTGGAGACCGGCAACACGGTCATCGTGATCGAGCACAACCTGGACGTGATCAAGACCGCCGACTGGGTCATCGACCTGGGCCCCGA
>PMOU01000417.1:1973-4263 GCA_003161205.1 Actinomycetota bacterium
CCCCGCCGCGCTTCCTGCTCGCGCTGACCCATGGCGCGGGCGGCAGCGCCGGGGCGCCGGATCTGCTGGCCGTCCGTGACGCCGCGCTGCGGCTGGGCGGGATGGTGGCGCGAGTCACGCAGCCGTACCGGGTCAGGGGCGCTCGCGCGCCCGGCTCGGCCATCCGGCAGGACGCCGCCTGGATCGAGATCGTGGCCGCGCTGCGTGACCTGGCCCCGGGCGCCCCGCTCGTTCAGGGCGGCCGGAGCAACGGCGCGCGGGTGGCCTGCCGCACCGCCGCCGCGGTAGGTGCCCGCGCCGTGATCGCGCTGGCGTTTCCCCTGCACCCCCCGCAGCGGGCCGGCGGAACGGATGCGGCCCGGGCGACCCGGGTCGAAGAACTCCGCGCGGCGCGCGCGGCCGGCGTCGCGGTGCTCGTGGTGAACGGTGACCGGGACCCGTTCGGGATCCCGGCGGTCGGTGACGCGGACCGGGTGGTCATCGTGCGGGGAGAGGCTCACGGGCTGAAAGGCCACCGCCCCGAGATCATCGGCGCCGTTACCGACTGGCTGCCGACCGTGCTTTAACGCCGCCCGCAAACTCAGGCGGATCAGGCCGCGGGGGCCCGCCCTTCGTAACGTGAGACCACGCCGATCGGGAGGTCGAAGGCCGACAGATCGGTGGGCCGGTGGGGTTCGATGGACTCACCGTCGGGCAGTAGCTCCCCGGTGTCCTCGAAAATCACTACGCCATTGCAGAGCAGGCTCCAACCCTGCTCCGGATGGCTAACCACAGTGTGCGCCGCTTCGCGATCCGGTGCCGATGGCGCCGGGCAGGGCGGCGAGTGTGGGCACATGCCAGTGCCTCCAGGCTGTTTCATAGTTGCGCATTCATGTTTGCTTTCAAGTATGCCGCGCCGCATGGGAACGCTTCCATGGCTCATACCGCTCGTTTTCACGCTTGCCATCTGTAGCTTCCCGCTGGTTTTCCGCTTGGCACTTATCGACTACTCGTTGTTACTACGTTGTCACTGCATACCGTGCTGAGAAAATTGGCCTAGACCAACTGTGCTCTCTTACAGGGTACCCCGCAAGCGACACGCTCAACGGCGGACAATCGATTGATAGTCATTTACGCCCCCCCGGGCTGTCTCTGCGTAGTCAACTGCCCCTCCTAGTGGAGACGTCGAGCCCCGGTGGATGGTTCACGCGGGACCATCAGAAATCGTCAGGGCGCGCTCCGTAGCAGGCCAGACGGTTGCAAAACCGCCGCATGCAGGCGAAACCGGCCGTCCAGCACGCTGGCCGGGCCTCCGCTGCGGCCTGGCCGACGGGTTCCGCGTGGCACGGTAACGTTTCCGGAACGATCCCGGCGTATCGTCGCTGTTCGTGGAGAACACTCAGCCAGCGGGCGCGCAAGGACCGGTAGCGACGGACGGTGTGCCACGCCGTTTCCGGCTGGCGTCGCCGCTGACCGCGACGGTGCTCGGCGTCCTGGCGTTGGTGCTGATGGCCGCCACGGTCGTGCTGTCCGGCCTGGCCCATCAGCTGTCGATCCTGGGCACGGGGCCGGAGCTTCCCATCGTCGTCATCTACGCCGGCGTGGGCGTCGTGGTCGCGCGGCGCCAGCCGCGCAACCCGATCGGCTGGATCCTGCTCGGCTTCATCCTGCTGTTCTTGTTCAGCGCGGCCGTCGGGTACTACGCGGTGCTCTACTATCGCTTTGGCCACCACGGGCTGCCGTTCGCCCCGGCCGCCGTGATCCTGCAACCGTCGTGGGTGCCTGCGCTCCTGCTGTTTCCCGTGGTGATCTTGCTGTTCCCGGACGGCAGGCTGGCTTCACGGCGCTGGAGGTGGGTGCTGGGAGCGTACGGGGTGCTCGGTGCCTGCGTGATGACCGCCCTGTTCGGCCCGGCGATCGGCGCGGTGGCCGGTCATGACGTGCGCCTGGACGCCTTCGGGGACGTGGTCAGCCAGGGCAATGCGGGCCACCTGCTGGGTGCGGCAGAGGCCCTGGGGCTGCTCTTGATCGTGGTGGTCTGGCTGTCGTTCATCGGCCACCAGGTGCTGAGCTGGCGGCGGGCCGCGGGCGAGCGGCGCCAGCAGCTCAAGTGGCTGGCCAGCGGCGCCGCGGTCACCCTGACCGTGCTCGCTGTCTCGTTCACGATCAGTTCGACGGGCGCCTCGGGCGAGGTCCTCGGGATCGGGCTCGCCGCCTTGCCGGTGGGCATCGGCGTCGGGATCCTGAGGTACCGGCTGTATGACATCGACCGGATCATCTCCCGGACCCTGGCGTACGCGATCGTGACCGG
>PMOU01000447.1 GCA_003161205.1 Actinomycetota bacterium
GACGACGACAGCTACGTGGAGACCGAGCAGTACTGACGTGGCTCCCGCCCCCCATAACGGGGCCACAAACCACGGGGCCTCGTGCCACGAGGCCACGCACACCGAGGAGAGGTCCGTATGCCCACGCCCACCAAGGGCCATCGTCTGGGCGGCAGCCCGGCCCACGAGCGGCACATCCTGGCGAATCTGGCCACCGCGCTGTTCGAGCACGGCCGGATTACCACCACCGAGGCCAAGGCCCGCAGGCTGCGTCCGGTAGCCGAACGGCTGATCACCTTCGCCAAGCGCGGCGACCTGCACGCCCGCCGTCACGTGCTGACCGTGGTCACGGACAAGGGCGTGGTGCACACGCTGTTCACCGAGATCGCCCCGGAATTCTCCGAGCGGGACGGCGGGTACACCCGCATCACCAAGATCGGTCCTCGCAAGGGTGACAACGCGGCGATGGCGGTTATCGAGCTGGTCCGCGGCGAGCCGGTCGCGGCCAAGCCCCGCCGCCGCGCACGCCGTGCCGAGCCGAAGACCGCCGAGGCTCCGGCCACTGCTACCGCGGTGGCGGAAGCCGACGAGGAGCCGCAGGCGTCCGTCACAGATGAGGCCACCGACCTCGGTGAGGTGGATGCCGCCGAAGAGGGCGACACCGAGGACGATGTGGTCGACGAAGCCGACGACGCCGGTGACGATGACGATGAAGCCAGTGACGACGACGAGGACGCCTAGCCTGTTACCGGCTGAGTTCTTGACCGGGTGACCCCTGACCCGGGTGAGGTTGGCTTGGAAGAAGAACCACGGACCGTTCGGCTTCGGGTTGATCTTTCTTACGACGGGTCAGGGTTTTCCGGTTGGGCCGCCCAGCCGGGTCGGCGCACGGTCGAGGACGCGGTGGCCGACGCGCTCGGCCGGGTGCTGCGATTGCCCGGGCCGCCGAAGCTGACGGTGGCCGGGCGCACGGATGCCGGCGTACACGCGCGCGGGCAGGTCACCCATGCCGATGTACCCGCGGTTGCGTGGGCCGCGGCGGCCGACCGGCTGGTGGCCCGGCTAGCCGGGGTGCTTCCGGCCGATATCCGCGTGCGGGCCGCGAGCCGGGCGCCCGACGGGTTCGACGCGCGTTTCTCCGCGCTGTGGCGCCGCTACTCCTATCGCGTCTGCGACGACCCGGCGGCCGCGGACCCGCTGCGCAGGCACGACACGCTGTGGCACTTCCGGCGGCTCGATCTCACCGGCATGAACGAGGCGGCGCTGTCCATCCTGGGCGAGCACGATTTCGCGGCCTTCTGCCGCCGCCGGGAAGGAGCGACCACCATTCGGTCGCTGCGTGCCCTGGACTGGCATCGCGACCATGACGGGATCCTGGTCGCGAGGGTGGTGGCGGACGCGTTCTGCCACAACATGGTGCGCTCTTTGGTGGGCGCGCTCATCGCCGTCGGCGAAGGGCGCCGGCCAGCCAGCTGGCCTGCTGAGGTGCTCGCCGTCGCGGTCCGCGATCCCGCGGTCCGCGTCATGGCGCCGCACGGGCTGTGCCTTGAGGAGGTCGGCTATCCCGCGGACGCCGCCCTGGCGGCGCGGGCGACCGCAGCCCGCAGGCTACGTTCTATTGCCCCTTCGCCTTCGGGGCCCCTGTGAGGCTCTATCTCCGGCTCGCCACCGGAGCGCCTGCAGGCGCCCCCGGCTCGCTCAGGCTTTGCCGGCCAGCATCCGGGTGCTGAGGTTGATGTTGGCGCTCCCGGTTACGAGGTCGGTGGAGAACTGCTCGAGTTGCTGCCTGGCCGCTGCGGTCGACGGTGACTTCAGGTTGGCGAACTGCGCCCACATCAAGATCAGGTAGTGTCCCTTGACCTCCGCCAGGACGACCCCGGTCCCGTCGCCCAGTTTCTTGGTGGCACCTGTCTTCGCGGCGAGCGGCGCGATGACCTCCTGCGGCCCGCTGGCCTGCCCGGCCTTCTGCGCNNGCCTCGGAGCACTTCGTGGTCACGCTGGCGGCGGTCCTGACGTAGGAGCTGCCGTTAAGCACGAACTGCGGCGGGTAGAGCCCCGCGACCGTCAGCGGGCCGGGGTCCTCGGTCCTGGTCCCGATGTGCTGCCACTTGCCCAGGGCCTGATCGAAGTCCGGTGATTTCGGCGCGCTCGTAGGCAGCCGCATCGACGACGACACCGGCGCGTTGACGCGCGGTTCGTAAAAGAACTTGTAAACGCCGAACCCAGCCGCCAGCACCACGACAACCACCACGGCCAGCAGCGCGGGCCGGGACCGCAGTGCAGGCCGGGACAGCAGCGCGGCCCGGGATAGCAGACGCCGCCGCGGCTTGCCTTTCGCGCTACGCCGTCGGCCGACCGGTACCGCGACCGTCTCCGGCGGCTGCGGGTCGACCCGGGCGATCCCGCCCGTATCGTCCGGCAGCCTCGTGTTCTCGCCCGTTCCGCCCTCGCCATAACCACTGTCAGGACCGAGCTCATGGTCGTCGTCGGTGAACGGCTCCCGCGGCTGGTGCCAGACGCCGAACTCCGGCGATGTGTCGGACTCCGGACGCCGCGGCGGGAAGCCCCGCACGGGCGTACGGCCACCCAGCACCGACTGAGCGCCGGTGGCATTGCCCAGGACAGGCTGAGCGCCTGTGCCCAGGAC
>PMOU01000360.1 GCA_003161205.1 Actinomycetota bacterium
CTGTGGATGCCGGTGACGCGGGTGCGCTCTCGTATCGTGACGCCGCGGGCGCGGGCGCCGCGGGCCAGCGCGGCGGTCAGGTCGGTCGGGTTGGCGCGGCCGTCGCCGGGCAGCCAGATCGCTCCGGCCAGGTCGCCGACGGCCATGACCGGNNATCAGCTCGCAGTCCAGCTGGTAGGCCTCGGCGGTGGCGGCCGTTCGCTTCAGCTGGGTCAGGCGGTCCGGGGTCCGGGCCACGGTCACGCCGCCGCACCGGCGGAAGCCCGTGGACAGGCCGGTCTCCGCCTCGAGCCGTTCGTAGAGCCCGGCGGAATACTGGACCAGGCGCGTGCCCGCCTGCGAGGCGCGCAGCTGGCCGACCAGGCCGGCCGCGTGCCAGGTGGTACCGCAGGAGAGCTGCCCCTGCTCGAGCAGCAGCACATCGGTCCAGCCCAGGTGGGCGAGGTGATAGGCGACGCTGGTGCCGATCACGCCGCCGCCGATGATCACGACGCGGGCGCGGCTGGGCAGCGCTGCTGGCTGGGCTGCACGTGGCTGGGCTGCACTTGGCTGGGGGCCTGGGGCGGGGTCAGTCATCGCGCTGGACTTCCTCGAGCAGGCTGGTAAAGCCGGCGGCGGTGAAGCAGGCGGCCGCGCCTTCGAACCGTTCCATCGCCCACGACCAGAAGTCGAACTCGATCGGGCTCACGGCGTGCTGGATCGCGCCCCACAGGGTCCATCCGTACCGGCCGACCTCGCCGAGCAGCCGGGCCCTAGCGATCTTGCTCCGCCTGGGCTTGTGGTAGTAGGCCGTGACGAGGTCAGCGAGGGCAGCTGGCGGGAGATTCGCCTCGGCCGCGATGTTGCCGAGCTCGAAGCAGGCGTCGTTATTGCCGGACAGCTCGTAGTCGATCAGCCAGATCCGGTCCCCGTCGTCGATGAGGTTGGCGGCCAGCAGGTCGTTGTGACACGGGACCGTGGCCGCGGGCTTGGCGGCCAGGGCCTGCTCGGCCGCGCGGAATTGCGGCAGCAGGTCGTCGTATCCGGCCGGGATGCGGAAACCGCGGGATCTGGCTACGGCGTGGTAGCGCCGCTGGATGTCGAACATGTCGAAGTCGTTGCCGAAGCGGCTCGCTGCGTGCAGCCGACGGCAGGCCTGCGCGATGCGCTCTATGTTGCTGGGAGCGGCTACGTCGGCGGGGCCGAGCGTGCGGCCCTCGAGGTAGCCGATGACCAGCAGGCTGTCGTCGGGGCGGTACTCGACGACCGGCGGGCCCGCCCCGGCGGCGGCGGCGGCCACCGCGTTGCGGTACTCGCAGTCGCGGTCGATGGCGAGCAGCTCGCTGCTGTTATCGGAGATACGCGCGACGAAGGTGCCGTCCGGAGTGGTCACCTTGTAGTTGCGGTTGGTCAGGCCGCCGGACAGCTCGCTGACCGTTCGCGGCTTGGCGGCCAGGCTTGTCGTCTGGTTCCACAGGGCATCTAGTTCCGCTGAGATCCCCTCCCGCGTTGCTAACTGTCTAGACCGTATGGGCACCGTATGCCACGAGGTAATCGTCATCGCGCTGATCGGGGATGCTGGTCGTGGTGTGGACGTCCGGGCCGCCTTACTCCCCCGGCGGGCCGGGTGGCTTGTGATCGCGGAACAGGCTGCCGGGCTCGGAGAAACTGTCCTGCTCAGGGTGGCTGCTGTTGCGGCGGTCGGGCACCGGATGCGGCTGGGAGGACCCGGGCCGGCCGATCCGGGCCATCAGGCCGGCCTCCTCCGCCATCTCTGCCGCGGTCGGTGCCAGCGAGATCACGATGGCCAAGATGAACGCGACGCTGCTGATGCCCATGAGAAGCGGAAGCAGGAACGCCTGCGCGGTGACGCCTTCCTGCCCGCTCGCGGTCAGGCCGGGCGCGGCGTAGACGCGAAGGGCCGCCATGCCGGTGTAGTGCATCCCGCTGACCGCCACGCCCATGATCAAGGAGGCGGCGAAGGCCGCCCACGCGCTGGCCAGCCGCAGCGCGGCCCATAGCGCCGCGGTGCCGGCGATCACGGCGATCAGCACGGAAAGAGCGACGAGGACGGGGTTGTACGTCAGCGTGTCCGGCACCCGGATCGCCGCCATGCCGATGTAGTGCATGCTCGCCACGCCCACGCCCACGATCAGGCCACCGAGCAGCAGTGGCCTGGCGCCCTGACGGCTGAACCCGACGATAAAGAGCCCGGCACCGACCACGACCAGCGCGATCACCATGGAAAGGAGGGTGACGGGCACGCTGTAGGTGATGGTCTGGCCGGGAATGGTGAACCCGAGCATGGCAATGAAATGCATGACCCAGATTCCCGTGGTGGCGATGGCCACGGTGGCCAGGATCAGCCAGCGGGCGCGGGCGAGGCCCTGGGACGCGTTTCCCCGGGTCGCACACCGAAGGCCGAGGAAGCAGCCCACGCAGGACATCACGTAGGCGAGCACCGGGTTCAGCGCCCCATTGGAGAAGTTGTCCAAATGAACCACAGGTGCTCCTTCGCATCGCGGCCACGGCAGCGACGGCGGCGCCTGCCCCGGGCCCAATCCGTCAGGTTAGTCCCCTATGGGTCGCGGCGTAGATTTTGCCGGAAAACTAATTGCTGCGGAGTGGTTACGGAATCGCCGGGCGAGACGCACTATTAACACTATGGAGTCCGGTGCGAGTGCGGCGTGGGCCGCTGATCCCCGCTCCGATCCAGGTATGGAGCCGGATTTCGAGTGCGAGAGCTCGCCGGCCAGCTGGGCCTGGGACACGTCCCACCTGGATTTCGGCCCCGGCGGGCCGGCGATCCCGCCGCCGCCGAGCACGGCGCTGTCCGGATCGGTCATCCCGCCGGCGCCGAGCACGGCGCAATCGGGGTCCCTGATCCCGTTGCCTCCCTGCACCGCGCTGGGCGCATCGGTGATACCGCCGCCGCCGAGCACCGCGCTTGCTTCCTGCTCGGCGATCCCGCCGCCGCCGACCACCGCGCTTGCTTCCTGCTCGGTGATACCGCCGCCGCCCAGCACCGCGCTTCCGGGGTCGGTCATTCCCCCGCCGCCCAGGACGGGCCGGTGAGCCGCGACAGTTCCGGGCCGTCGGGCGAAGAGCCGAACCGGTTCCTCGGCTTTCCGGTCAGGCCCGCATCCGGGCCCGCATCCGGGCGCTGGCCCGGCGGGCGGGCCAGGGAGGGCGAAGAGCCGCAGCGGGTGATGGGCATGCCGGCCGACTGGCTGGGAGCTGACTGGCGGGGGGCCGACTGGCGGGGAGCCGCGGATTTCGGCGTGTTCCGTCCGCTGTCCCGTCCCGTGCGGTGGGCCCGGCGGCGCCTAGCGGTCCTGGCTGGCGCGGGGACGCCTGGTCCCCCGGGTGGCGAGGAACACGATCGCGGCGACCAGGCCTAGCCACAGCCAGGGCATGGTGGCGGCGACCACGGCGTGCGCGGCGGCCAGGGTGATGACGACCAGGAGGACCAGGACGAGGACCGGATGGCGGTGCCTGCGGCGCGGTCCGGCTGACGCGTCGGCCCCGGCCGGAGCTCCCGTATCCGGCCGGGAGTTCATTTCTGGCAGGTCATCGAACAGGCCGTGCAGGTCGGCCCGGGTCTTGGCGCTCATCGCGCGATTAACCCGCTCGTCAAACTCGGCCTGGTCGAGGCGGCCGTCGGCGAAGTGCTCGCCGAGGCGGTCAGCGACCGCCTGGCGTTCGGCGTCGGAGACGCGCAGGTGGGGATCGGAAGCGGAGCCGCGGAACTGACTCGATTGCGTGACCATGATGTTTCACTCCACTAACTGCCGTTAACGGGATTGCAGGGAATCGATGAGCGAGCTGGCGATGGACTGGTCGCGGCCCTCTTCGGGGATCAGCAGCAGGCCGGCCAGGTAGAGCGGGATGCCCGCGCCGCCGACGACGGTCAGGACGACGAAGGCGATCCGGACGATCGTCACGTCGACGCCGAAGTAGCGGGCCAGGCCTGCGGCCACCCCGGCCAGCATGCGGTCGGAGAAGGGGCGGCGCAGGACGCCGCGCTCGGCCCCGAAGGGGAGCGGGGACTCGGTGTGCTGGCCGGACTCGGTGGGGCTGGATTCGGTGGTGGGGGCTTGCGGGTTCTCAGCGGTGGTGTTCATGTCCCTAAGCGTGGCTCCGCGGGGCACGCCCGCACATCAGGAAGTTCCCCGGTGCGACCCTGATCCTGCCGGGGCCGCATCAGGGTCAGCTCAGGGACGTTCCGGATAGGCGGGGGCGGGGCGGTGAGCGATGATGGGGTCGTGGAGCATCTAGCACGCCGGCACCGCGACCCGTTCGGGCTCAGGCACCGAGAGGGCAGCGGCGGTCCGCTGCGCCGCGACCCGGCCGACCGGCTGGGCGGCGGCGTGGCCTCCGGCGTGGCGGCGTGGAAGGGCTTCAAGGTCACGACCGTGCGGATCGCGTTCGTCCTGCTGGCCGTGGTGACCAGCGGAATCGCGGTGGCGCTCTACGTGGTGGCCTGGCTGCTCATCCCCGCGGCCGGAGCCGATACCAGCATCGGTGCCAAGGCCAGGTCCGACGCCCGGGGCATCCGGCTCGCGGCCGCCCTGGCCTCGCTGCTCATCCTCGTGCTGCTGGTGGCCGGCGCACTCGACGCCGGCTGGTTCATCAACTGGGCGTGGCCGCAGGTGCTCAGCGTGGCCGGTCTCGTGCTGATCTGGCGGAACGCTCCCGCCGACGAGCAGGCCACCATGCGTCACCTGGTCGAGCCGCTGGAAGCGGCGACCGGCGGGGCGACCCCGCACAAGTGGACCGTCGTTCGCCTGACGATCGCCGCCCTGCTCCTGTTCGGCGGCGCGGGCTGGCTGTTCTCGGTGCACGGCAGTATTGCCCTGCTGCGGCCGCTGGGCGCGATAGCGCTGGTCATCGCCGCCATCGTGCTGTTGCTTGGCCCGTGGTGGCTGCGGATCGCCCGTGAGCTCGTCCTCGAGCGGCAGGCCCGGGTCCGGGCCGAGGAACGGGCCGACATCGCCGCCCGGGTCCATGACTCCGTGCTGCAGACGCTGGCCCTGATCCAGCGCCGCGCCGACGACCCGGCCAAGGTCATCCAGCTGGCCCGGCTGCAGGAACGCGAGCTGCGCTCCTGGCTGTTCGAAGGCCGGGCGCCGAACGAG
>PMOU01000115.1 GCA_003161205.1 Actinomycetota bacterium
AGGTCGCTCACCCAGGTGTGCTGGTAGATCTCGGCGCCTGCCTGCCGGGCGCAGCCGGCGTAGGCCCGGGTGACCCCGGTCGGGTCGACGTGGCCCTCGGCCGGGTCGAAGAGCGCGCCGATGAAGTACTGCTCCTCCAGAAGCGGGAACATCCGCTTTGCCTCGGCCGCCGAGATGATCTCCATGTCCATGCCGAGGTAGCGGCCGCGGGCCTGGGCCATCCGCAGCCAGTCCATCCGCTCCCGGTCGTCGGCCAGCATCAGCCCGCCGGGCAGGTGGATGGAGCAGTTCTGGCCGGAGCGCTCCTCGATCTCGCGGTACAGCCCGACGGTGTACTGCTGCAGCTTCGCGACGTTGGGGTCACCGTTGAGCGTGTGCATGCCGCCCGCGGCATGCCAGGTCGAGCCGGCGGTGAGCTCCTTGCGCTCGACCAGCACCACGTCCGTCCAGCCCAGTTCGGTGAGATGGAACAGGACCGAGGCGCCCACCACACCACCGCCGATGACGACTACCTGCGCGGAAGATTTCATCGAGGCATCCCAACGTCTAATTTTCCCGGTACAGTCGTACCGACTATAAGACCTTGGAGGTGTCGTGCATGGGTAGGCTTCTCGATCGGCTCGCGGCCGGACCGGTGATCTGCGCCGAGGGGTATTTGTTCGAGTTCGAGCGCCGCGGCTACCTGCAGGCCGGGGCGTTCGTACCCGAGGTGGTCCTCGAGGAGCCCGATATGGTAGCCGGGCTGCACCGGGAGTACGTCCATGCCGGATCGGACGTGGTTGAGGCCTTCACCTACTACGCCCACCGCGAGAAGCTCGCGGTGATCGGCCGCGAGGACGACCTCGAGCGGATGAACCGGCAGGCGCTGCGTATCGCCAAGGAGGTCGGCGCCGAGCACGACTCCCTGGTGGCCGGCAATATCTGCAACACCAACGTCTACGACCCGGACGATCCCACCACGCATGCGGCCGTCCGCGAGATGTTCGCCGAGCAGGTCGGGTGGGCCGCCGAGGCCGGCGTCGACTTCGTGATCGCCGAGACCATCGACTATCTCGGCGAGGCGCTGCTCGCGCTGGAGGCGATCAAGGCGCACGGCCTCGACGCGGTGGTCACACTCAGTGTTCATCAACAGCCGGTCCTCTTCGGGGGCGACCCGGTCGGAGAGGCCTGCCGTCGCCTGCAAGACGCCGGCGCTGATGTGGTCGGGCTGAACTGCCAGCGCGGGCCCGCCACCATGCTGCCGCTGCTCGGTGAAATCCGCGCCGCGTGCGACGGCTACATCGCCGCCTTGCCGGTGCCGTACCGCACGACAGAGGCCGAGCCGACGTTCCAGTCGCTCACCGACCCAGGTTGCGACCTGATCCCGGATGGGCGGCCGTTCCCGACCGCGCTCGACCCGTTCCTGGCCAACCGGTACGAGATCGGCGCGTTCACCACGGCGGCGGCTGCGCTCGGAGTNNGGCATCTGCTGCGGCTGCGCACCCCACCACGTCCGCGCGATGGCCGAGGCCCTCGGCCGCACGCCGCCGGCCAGCCGGTTCAGCGCGGACATGAGCCGGCACGCCTTCTTCGGCACCAGCGAACGGATCAGCCGGCATTACCAGGAGTTCGCCAAAGAGCTCTAGGAACCCGGCGAACAACGACGCTATAGCGCATCCGCCTTGCCCGCATGCCCGGAGGGATGCAGATGGCCTCCGGTCGTGACAGACTCCGATCTGCAACCAAGGCGGAGCCGGGCCAAACGGTACGGCGAGGGAGGGCGCTGGCATGATCAGGCAGGCCTACGACCGGGATTCGGTCGGCCGGTATGTGGAGGCCATCCGGGGGCAGCTGGCCTCGCCCTCGTTGAGCGAACCGGTGGCCCGCGCCGCGGCGGCTCTCCCCGGCGAGGGTGACGCGGTGACCAAGGTGAGCGCGGCGCTCACCCGTACCGGGCAGGCCGAGCCCTCGTCCGGCGGGGACCAGGGCGGCGCGGTGCCCTACCTGGCCCGCGATCCGGCGGTCAGCCTGGTCCAGAGCGCGCTGGAGGGCGCGCTGCGGGAGCAAGGCGTGCCCGACGATACNNGAGCACGAGGGGCTCTGGCGCAAGATCGTGCATACCGCCGAGGAGCTGATGCACCCGGGAAACTTCTCGCCGGACGACCCGGACTGGGTGGTCAAGATCGGCGCGGCCATGCTCGGCCACCTGGCCCAGGGCAATCACCCGTTCAACCCGCAGCCGGCCACCCGCGCTATCAGCGACACCGCCCGGCTGGTCGTGGTGGGGGACTGGGGCACCGGGCTGCCGCGGGCGCAGAAGGTGGCCGCGCTGATGGCCGGGGAGGTCGCCGCGGCCCTGGCGCAGGGCCGCGAGGCGCACGTCATCCACCTGGGCGACGTGTACTACTCGGGGCTACCTAGCGAAGTCGAGCAGCACGTGCTGGCCCACTGGCCGGTGACGGCGGCGCAGGCAGCGGCAGGGGTGACCTCGTGGTCGCTCAACGGCAACCACGACATGTACAGCGGGGGGTTCGGCTATTACGGCACGCTGCTCGCGGACCCGCGGTTCGCCGCCCAGCACTCGCCGGACCGCGCGCCGACCAGCTTCTTCCGGATCACGTCGCCGTCCTGGGAGCTCGTCGGCCTGGACACCTCCTGGGACACCGACGTGCTGACCAAGGGCGCGTCCGCGGTCCTGGCGGACCCGCAGGCCGAGTTCGTCGCGTCGGTGGCCGGGGCGTCGGACCGCAAGATGGTCCTGCTCAGCCACCATCAGCTGGTGTCCGTCTACGACAAAGAAGACCTCGGCCCGGTGCTGACCGCCAAGCTGGGCTCGCTGCTGGACCGCGGCCGCATCACCGCCTGGTGGTGGGGGCACGAGCACCGGTGCATGGGGTTCGCGCCCGGCCAGGGCGTCCGCTCCCTGAGCTGCATCGGGCACGGCGGCGTTCCGGTGCCGCAGACCTACACCGCCGGGGCGCCGATCCCGCCGCCGGGCACGTGGCAGCCCAGCGGTTTCCTGAGCAGCGGCGGCCAGGACTGGGCGCTGTTCGGGTTCGCGGTGTTTGACCTCGACGGCGGCCGGATCCAGGCCAGGTACAGGGACGAGACGGGCGCGACCGTCCACACCGAGACGATCGAGTGACCGAGGCGAACTGGCCGATTCCTCGGCCGTGTAGTGGCACCCGCTAAGAGGCTGTCCATCGGGGCCTTCCCGTTCGTCGTGATGGTGACCGGCCGAACGGCCGCACGACCACTGGGCCACCTACGGCCCGTGACCGAGGAGCAAGCCATGATGCCTTACGACACCTACCGGCTGTACCAGATAGAGCGGGCAAAGGGACCTGCCGAGATCCAGCGTTCCGACGAGCAGGCGGCCCAGCTTGCCTCCGCTGTGTCATCGTTGCTTCGTGGCATCACACGGTCCGCGCGAGCGGGGCGCAGACTATGCCTGGCCTGGACCGGAGTCGCCGCCAAGCTACCTGACACCTGTAGGGAGTCACCATGGCTGAGTACGCGATCCTGATGTATGCGCCGGTATCCGCCGCGGAGGTGGAATGCGCGCCGGTTGAGCCTGAGGCGTACGACCGGCACGCCGAGGATCTCAGATCCTCCGGAGCCCTGGTCGCGGCGTTCGCGCTGCAGCCCGCCGAGACGGTGAAGGTGATCCGCGCCGACGTCCTCATGACCGACGGGCCATTTATCGAAACCAAAGAAGTCGTCGCCGGCTTCTACGTGATCGAGGCACCCGACTTGGACGCGGCCCTGGCGATCGCCCGGCGTAACCCCATTCTCCGGCAGGGCGGTGGTGTCGAGGTGCGGCCTGTCGCGGGCTGGCAGGCCCGGCCGCCGTCAGATCAAGATCATTTGACCGAACGGTGCTAGTGCGTGCCCCCGTCAAATGATCAGGCGGTGACCGGGGCTACCGGCCCTCAGCCGGGCGGTGCAGGAGTTCGATGAGGTTGCCCTCCGGGTCGGCGACGAACGCCATCCGCACCCCGGGCTCGGGTGACGGGCCCGGCGGCATGACCGGTCGCGCTCCGCGGCCGACGGCACGTTCGTATCCCGCATCGAGGTCAGCGACGTCGAACGCGACGTGCCCGTACCCCTCGCGCAGCGCCGCCTCAGCGGGCGTGGCCGGCTTGCCGTCCGACGCCGAGCCGGGCCGGTGCAGCAGCTCGAGCCGGTAGCCATAGACCGGGTGGATGAGCATCTCGATGCTCAGGTCGAGCGCGTCGACCCGGAGCGTGAGCTCCGGTACCAGCCCGAACACGTCGCAGAACCACGCGGCGGCCGCCTCGAGGTCGGCGACCGCCAGCCCGGCGTGGTCGAGCCGGGCCGCGACGTCCTGGTCAGCCATGGACGTTCAGCCCGGCCGGGTCAGCGGTCAGGTACGCCGCGAAACGGCCGGACGGATCGCGCGCCGCGCGGATATCCGCAAGACGGCGGTACGCGTCGTCCGAGAGGAACCGGTCCTGCCGCTGGGTGAAGTCGGTGTCGCCCAGGTAGACGCCGGTGCCATGGGCGGTGGCCAGGTCGGCCGTGCGGCGGTGGACCCAGTCGCGGTACCTGGCGTCGTCGGCGGGGTCGGCGTAGATCGCGTAGGTGGCGACGTAGGCGTCCGCCTCCACCGAGAACGCCATGTCGGGCAGGTCACGGCGGGGTGCCCACCCATACCAGATGCCGAACGAGTGCCGGGTATCCAGCTCACTCCACAGTGCGTGCAGCCGGGGGGCCAGGTCCTGAGCCGGCGCGTCGGTCCACGTGCAGTCGACCGCGTACCGGTAGCCCTCGGGGTTCTGCCCGGCCTGGGCCAGGTTCTCCTCGATCACGCTGGTCCGGGCCTGGACGTGCCCGAGCTCCCGGCCCGCGAGGGGACCGTCCTGGAGCGCCGCGAGCGCCGTGAGCGCCTCGGCGTCGGAGCCGGCCATCACCGTCGTGTGCAGGAGCAGGACCGTGCCGTCCGGGCGCGCGGTGCCGTCGTGCAGCGGGACGTCCGGCAG
>PMOU01000465.1 GCA_003161205.1 Actinomycetota bacterium
CTCGATGAGTTCCAGCGCGCGGCCGCCGCGCAGGCGGAGGAGGAGCGCCGGCGGGCCCTGGCCGCCCACGCCAGAGCCGTCGCCGGGCATGTCGCCGCGCTGGCCAAGCGGGACTACCCAGCCAAGATCAAAGACGCCATGGACTTCACCGTGTGCTTCGTGCCAGCCGATGATCTTCTGTCAGCGGCAAGCAAAGAGCGTCCCGAGCTGTTCTACGACGCGATCCGGCAACGAGTCCTGATCGCGACGCCGGCCACGCTCGTCGCCCTGTTGTGGGGCGTCGCGTACGGCTGGCAGCAAGATGCCCGCGTCGGCCAGGCCCGGCAGATAGGTGATATCGCAGCTGAACTTCACAAGCGGTTCGGGATCTTGATGCAGCATCTGCACAAGACGGGCCGCTCGCTGAACGCGACGGTCAATGAGTACAACGCCTTGGTCGGCTCGCTCGAAGCCGGGGTGCTGCCGCAGATGCGGAAACTAGAAGACCTGGGCATCCTGGCGGCCGGGACACAGCTGCCGGATGCGAAGGCGATAGAAGTACAAACGCGACCGGTCCCGTTTGCCGCTGGCCTGATCAGCAGTGATTCGCCTGACAGTGAGAACGGAGCCCAGGACGGCATGCCGACGCCCGGCCAGGGGTGACCGAGCGAGCCAGGAGCGCGCAGCGGTTAAGCGCGGTCAGCGCGGCCTGGCTGCCGCGGCCTCGCTGCCGAGGCGTGCTGCTGCGGCGTGCCGTTCTGGCTTGCCCGCTGCTGCCGGTACATCCGTGGCAAGGTTGGGTCCATGGCAGGTGCGTCCATGGCGGGGACAGGCGGGTGACGGGGCCGGGCGGGGATCTCGTGGCGTCCTTGCGGCAGGCGGGCGTGCGGCGCGGCGATCTCGTCGGGCTGGTCGTCTCCCCCGCGCTGGGGTTCGGGCTGGCCACCGCAGATCGCGCTTGGACGATCGCGGCGGCCGCGGGCGAGCTCGGGCGCGCGGACGAACTCGGGCGGGCGGATGAGGCGCTGCGACCGCGGTGGGTGGTGTGGTCGGGCCAGACCGCGGTGCGCCTGGCCATCGACGGTGTCCGGCTGGCCACCTGCTGGGATATCGCCGCGGCGCACCGGCTGCTGTTCGGCGGGTGGCGGGCTGACCCGGGCTGGGCCTGGGCCCGGCTGCGCGGCCTGGACACCGATGCGGTGCCGGCCGCCGGCCCGCTTGACCTGTTCGGCATGGTCGGGGGCGATGCCGGCGATCCGGTGGCGCCGGACGGGCAGCTGCGGTCCGAGTGGGTCAGCGGCGGCTGGTCCGACAGTCTTGAGCGGATGGCCCGGTGGGCGGAACTGGCGCGCACGGTCGCCGGGCTCCAGCGCGACGCGCTGACCGCGCTGCCCGACCGGCCGATGGCCCTGGCGACGGGCCACTGCGAGTCCACCGCCGAGCTGCTGTGCGCGGAACTGTCGGTGGACGGTCTGCCGATGGACCGCGAGCTCGCGGAAAACATGCTGGCGGGGTTCATCGGGCCCAGGCCGCACAGCGAGGCCGAAGCCGTCGCGCTGCGGGCCGCTCGCGACGCGGACGTGCTGCGGCACGCGCCGGCGGGCGTTACCGCTGACCTGCGCAGCCCGGCTCAGGTACGTTCGCTGCTCGGCCGCATCGGGGTGGACGTGCCCGACACCCGGGCGTGGCGGCTGCGGGAGCTCAGGGACGCGCATCCGCTGGTCGGCGCCCTGCTGGAGTGGCGCAAGGCGGAGCGGATCGCCACCACGTACGGCTACGCCTGGCTGGATGAGCACCTCGGGGCCGACGGGCGGCTGCGCGGGGCGTGGACCGGCTCCGATGGCGCGGCGGGGCGGATGACCGCGTCGGCGGGCTTGCACAACATGCCGGCTGTACTGCGCCCGGCCGTCGTGGCCGCGGACGGGCACGTGTTCGTCCGGGCCGACCTGGGCCAGATCGAGCCGCGGGTGCTGGCCGCGGTGTCCCGGGATCAGGCGCTGACGGCCGCGACCCGGGCCGATGACCTCTACGCGCCGGTGGCGGCGCAACTCGGCGTGGGCCGGCCGGTGGCCAAGGTGGCCGTCCTCGGTGCGATGTACGGGCAGACCACCGGCCACGGCGCCCAGGCGCTGCGCCGGCTCAACGCGGCCTACCCGGTCGCCATGGCCTATCTCGACACCGCCGATCGCGCCGGGCAGGCCGGCCGCGACCTGCGGACTTACGGCGGGCGCCTGATCCAGCTGGCCCCTTCCGATGAAACGCCCCGGAGCGGCAGCAGGGCCGCGGCCTACGGCCGTTACGCGCGCAACGCCATGATCCAGGGCGCCGCGGCGGAGCTGTTCAAGATGTGGGCGGTCACGGTGCGGGCCCGGTGCGGGCCGCTAGGCGCGCGGATCGTGCTGTGCCTGCATGACGAACTGCTGGTCCACTGCACCCGTGAGCAGGCGGAGGCGGTGTCCCGGCTGGTCGATGATTGCCTGCAGGAGGCCGCTCAGCGCTGGGCCCCCGGCTGCGGGGTCCGCTTCATCTCCGACACCACCGTCATCCGCAGCTGGTCAGAGGCCAAGGTCGCGGTTCCGCTGCTTGATCCGCCCCTTCCGCCGGGCGCTGTGCCCCCGGATAAGGCGGCGGTCTAGCGGCCGCTCCCGGCTGGCTCGCCCCTGGGCCGGTCCGGTCAGCGCGTGCGCTTGCCCGCGCGCAGCGCCTCGACGGTCTTGGCCAGGCGGGTCGCACGGGTGTCGGCCTTCTTGGCCTCTTCCACCCAGCGCACCCACTCCTTGCGGTGGGTGTAGGAAAGACCGTCGAAGGCAGCCCGGGCCGCGTCGTCCCGGGCGAGCGCCTCGGTGAGGTCAGCGGGCACCTCGACCTCGCGGGCCGCCGTATCGGGCTCGATGCCAACGTCTACTTCGTCGCCGGCGGCGACGCCAGCCGCGGTCCGGTTCTCCGCGCTCAGCGGGACCAGGAAGCGGCCGCCCATCCGCGCGACCGTCGTCCGGTAGGAGTGGCCACCCACCGTCACCGTCACGGGCGGGCGGCTCCCCTGGCCCAGCGCCGCAACCACATCGTCGGGAACCTCGATCCCGGTCGCCGTCTTGCCGCCCAGTTCGACCGTGGCCCGGAACTTCATGTTGTCGATTATGGCATTTCCCGGCCGGGCCTCACCTCGCCCGGCTCGGTCAGCTGGGGACAGCGCTGGCCGCTGCGGTGACGGCCGNNAACTCCTCAATCCGGTCGGACCAGGTGCGGGGGAACAGCGGGTCGTGCGATGGCCACAGCACCGTCGTCGGTACCGCGGTCCGCCGGTCCGGTTCGGGCACCTGCTCCGCCAGGGAGGCCGCGACCGCACCCGCGCCCGACCGGTACCAGGCGATCGAGGCGGTGAAGGCACCTGGCGGCCCGTAGACGGACACGAGATGATCGAGGTCGTCGCTGGCCGGCTCGTAGCCTGGCCCGGACCAGTGGGACCAGAAGTGCCGCAGGTAGGTACGGACGGCATCGGGCTTGCCGTCGATCAGCTCCGGGCACAGGTCGAGCTGGTGGAACGACTGGTACCAGAACTCCCGCTGGGCCTGCGGGTCCAGGATCCGGTCTCCGATACCGGGCAGCGGCGGCGCGATGACCAGCGCGCGGATCAGATCGGGCCGCTCCCGGGCGATGGCCTGCGCCACCCGGCTGCCGACGTCGTACCCGGCGATGACCGGCCGGCGCAGTTCCAGTTCCTCGATCAGGCCGAGGACGCTGCGGGCCTGGGCCACGGCGTTGTACTGCGTGGCCGGGTCGGCCTCGTGCTTGTCCGACTCGCCGAACCCGCGCAGGTCAGGCACGATCACCTCGGCCTCGGCCGACACCAGCGGCGCGACCGCGCGGTAATCGGTCCGGTCCCCCGGCCAGCCGTGCAGCAGGAGCACGGCAGGCCCGTGCCCGGTTCGGTCGTAGGTCAGGCGGAAACCGTCGACTGCTCTGTCCTGGCGCATACCGGCCATTATCTCCGGCTGTCTGAAGGGCACCGGCGTGGCCGGGAGGCCCTGGTCGGTCCGCGCCTATTCCAGGGCGGCGGCGTAGATGATGGCCTCGCGGCNNGGCTCTCTTCTCGGGGAGGAGCCCAATCTTCTCCGCCACGCGCTGCGAAGGCCGGTTGTCCGGATGGATGATGGCGATCAGTCGCTTGGCGCCGAGAACGGTCCGGGCGAAATCGCGCGAGGCGGCGGCGGCTTCGGTGGCGTAACCACGCGTACGGTACAGGCCGTGATTCCAGTCGATCCACCGAGCGGCTTCTGGCCGGGTCTTCGGCCGTGGGTAATAGGTCATGACGTCCGGGTCCCCGAGCAGGGCCGCCATATTGTCGAGGTCGCCAGGGGTCATGTCGCGGAAGGTCAGCCGGGGCGCGAGTGGGTGCATAGTAACGGCGCGAAAGGCGAGTGAGAAGAGGCTGCAGTGCCGGGGGCAGGCACCACGGCCCGTTCGGATCAAAATGGGGTAAAACATGGCACGGATCGCGTTGATCTAGGGACGAGGCGGGAGGCTATGCACCCTCTCAGCTCGCAGGCGAGCCGCTCTTAGCTCCAGGTCTTGTCGCGGGAAACAGGTACTCACACATGCGGGAAACAGGTACTCATACATGCGGGAAACAGGTACTCTCGATTGGTGAGCGATCTGTACGTGCCCAGGATCGTTGATGGGCTCCTGGATGAGCTGCTCGCTTCTTTCCCGGCAATTTCGCTGGTGGGACCGCGGGCAGCAGGGAAAACCACCACAGCAGTCCGCCGCGGTGGCACCGTCTTGCGCCTGGACCGGCCAGAGGTCCGCCAGTCGGTGGCGGCCTCGCCCGACGCCATGATCGAGGGCCTGCGGCCGCCGGTCATCTTGGACGAGTGGCAGGAGGTACCGGAGCTACTCGGCGCCGTCAAGCGCTCGGTAGATTCCGATCCTGCCCCGGGCCGCTACATCCTGACCGGTTCTGTCCGCGCGGAACTTGAGAACCGGATCTGGCCAGGCACCGGCCGCCTCGTGCAGATTCCCATGTACGGGCTGTCGGTCCGCGAGCTTGCGGGGCGCGCCGCCCTGGCGCCGTTCATCGACCGGGTCATAGCCGGCGGTCCGGACGCCGTCACGGCACCAGACGACGCACTCAGCATCCGCGATTACCTGGACCTGATGCTCGCCGGTAGCTTCCCCGAGCCATCGCTGCGGATTCCGGTAACCGCGCGGCGGCGGTGGTTCGCCGGCTACGTCGAGCAGATGATCACCCGTGATGTGCCCGCGGTCGCACCCCGCCGAGATCCGGAACTGCTGCGCCGCTACCTATCCGTCCTGGCCGTCAACACCGCCGGCACCGTGGCCGAATCCACGCTGTGGACCGCCGCCGGGATCAACGCCAAGACCGCGCAGGCCTATCAGTTGCTCTTCCAGCGGATGTTCGTCCTCGACCTGGTCCCCGCCTGGTTCTCCAACAGGATCAAGAGGCTCGTCAAGGCACCCAAGCGCTACCTGGTCGACCCGGCGCTCGTCGCGGCCGTCCTCGGGCTGGGCAGGGATGCCATCCTTTATGGCCCCGACATGCTTGGCCGCCTTCTTGATACCTTCGTCGCCGCGCAGTTGCGCGCGGAGCTCGCCGCGAGCGCCAACGATCCGCGCCTGTACCACCTACGCGAAGATCAAGGCCGAAGGGAGGTCGATCTACTCATCGAGACCGCGGCCGGGCAGCTAATCGGGATCGAGATCAAGGCGGCCGCCACCGTCACGACTTCCGACGCCCGCCACCTAGCCTGGCTCCGCGACGAGACGGGCGATGCGTTCGCTGCCGGAATCCTCCTGCACACCGGCCCGCACGTCTTCCCAGTCGGCGATCGCATCGTCGCCGCGCCGGTCTCCGCGCTCTGGTCATAGCCAGCAAGGGCAGGTAGCGAAATGCCCGCCGCCCCGCAGCAGGTCACATAGCAGCGCGGGTCCGGCACCGGGACCCTCCC
>PMOU01000576.1:0-1325 GCA_003161205.1 Actinomycetota bacterium
AGTCGGGGTCACCGGTCAGTCGGGGTCACCGGTCAGTCGGGGTCACTGCGGCGGCGCAGGGACCATAGCTGGGCGCCGCGCTCGACCTCTAGGGCCGCCGCCCACGGCAGCCGTGGCGGGCCGAGCTCGGTCCGCAGGCTGGCCGTGGCCTTCCTGGCCAGTTCGGGATCCCGGGCGGGCCTGCGGGCGAGTTCGGCGGCCCGGTGCTCGACCTCCTCCGACGGCAGGGCCTGCCAGGCCAGGCCGAGCTGCACGGCCCGCAGGCCTGAGATCTCCTCGCTGAACAGGCCGGCCGCGGCGGCGGTCTCGGCGCCCGCCCGCTCGGCGAGCAAGCCGAAGTGGCCTCCGCCCGGGTGCAGGCCGATCCGGAGGAAGCCGCTGATCAGGCGGGCGTCTTCGGCGACGATCCGCAGGTCGGTGGCGAGCATCAGGTTGATCCCGGCCCCGACCGCGGCGCCGCGGACCGCGGCGATGGTCGGCACCTGCAGCTGGCCGACCCGGGTGAAGACCCGGTAGATGCCGCTCAGGGAGGCATAGTTGCGTTCCTCGGCCGGGTCGCGGCCGACTTCCTCGAGGTGGCCGCGTTCGGCCCCCGAGCAGAACGTGTCGCCCGCGCCCGTGATGACGGCGGACCCGACGCCGGGGTCGCGGTCCACCGCGTCGCAGGCCGCGACGAACTGGTCGGCCAGCTCGTTGTTCAGGGCGTTCCTGGTCTGTGGGGCGTTCAGCGTGATGAACGCGACGCCGTCGCTGATCGTCAGGTCAATCATGGGCACAGTATCTCGCTGATGATCACGAGCCGGGATAGCGTGGCTGCGTGACGAGGAGTCGTGGCCGTTGACTAACCCGCGGGAGGCTGGCTATGTACAGCAAGGTCCAGGTCGTCTTCGACGCCGCCGAGCCGGAGAAGCTGGCCCAATTCTGGGGGCTGGCGCTGGGCTACGTCCCCGAGCCGCCGCCCGAGGGGTTCACCAGCTGGGAAGAATTCGCCCGGGACGCCGGCATACCCGAGGAGGACTGGGGAGAGCAGTCCGCCCGGATCGACCCGGCCGGGGAAGGCCCCCGGCTGTACTTCCAGCGCGTGCCGGAAGGCAAGACGGCCAAGAATCGGGTGCACCTCGACATCGCCGCGGCCCCGCGGCACGTGCGCGGCGAGGAGCGCAAGCGGCTGGTCAGCGAGCACGTGGAGCGGCTCTTCGAGGCCGGCGCCACCCTGGCCTGGAAGACCGACGACGTCCGGGGCAGCTCCGTCACGCTGTATGACCCGGAGGGCAACGAGTTCTGCGTGCACTGAATAATGGCTATTGGGTAAATATGTGCGGATA